>DATKRK010000210.1:0-31303 GCA_035532215.1 Pirellulales bacterium
ACGTTCGACACGCGGACCAGACCGTCGGTGGCCGACGGGCGCTCGCGCAGCCGGGCGGCAAGGTTTGTCAGGCCGTCGCGCAGCTCGTCGTCGGCCTCGATTCGCCAATCGGGGATGTAGCCGGCGACGAATTGCAGGCTCGCCGCGCAATAACGCCAACCGCAGTTGCGGTTGCCCGCGATGATCGTGTATCGCACGCCCGCCGAGCGCGGCCGCGCGTTCAGCTCGCTCAAGAACACGGAGCCCGGCTGCAAGTCGCGGCCCGCTTCGCCGACGCCGTCGACGAACGGCCACGTCCAATGCCAGTTGGGATCGTTCCGCCACAGCGAATAGTGCTCGGCGATCTCCGAAAAGCAATTCCAACGCGCGTATTTCGAACCCTGGTTCGGCGGCGCCAACAGAATCAGCCGGTCGATCCCCCCGGCGTATGCCGGGCTCTCCACGAAGCTGCGGGCGACCAGTCCGCCCATGCTGTGCGTCAGCAGATCGACGCGCAACTGCGGGCGGGCCTCGCGAAGCGGCTGAATCTGGCTGGCCAACAACGCGCCGCTTTCGGCGATCGGCTGGTCGTTCGGAAAGTCGAACGCGGCGACCTGATGACCTTCTCGAACGAGCAGCTCGCTTAAATCGCTCCATAACTCAGGGCCCGAATCGAGGCCGTGAACGAGCACCACCAGCCGCTTCGAATCGTCCAGCGGCGCGGCGAGTTGCAAACCGTAGTTTCGCCGCCGATCCTCGGGCGTGCAGTCGGCCGCTTTACCGCGCACCCAAGCCCTGGCCCGGTTCGTCGCTTGGGAGATGCGGGCGCCTTGGGCCGCGGTGAAATCCTTGACTTTTTCGGTGCAGTAGGCGGCGCCCTGTTTCGTACTTTGCCAGGCATCGGCCAGCCAACCGGCCTGGGCTTGAGCGGGGGCCAGAGAACCGGCGATCAAGCAACCAACCATCAAGCAACTGGCGAGCAGCAACCGACGCATGGCGATTTCTCCTTGATTCAGCGGCGCCCTTCAGCCTAGCGTCGCCTCGATGCCCGACGCAAGCGGCGCCGCTGTTCGTGATTCGTCCCCCTCGTGCAATTATTTCCCACTTCGTTTTCGTAGAAGCGGGATCCTGCCGCTTAAGCTTCTCCGAAGAACGCATCTTGCCGCTTACGCCTTTCCCGCCCGTCCCGCGTCATTCCATTATCAATACGATTTATCCCGGATTATTCATCAGCCCACACCAACCCGAAGCGCAAGCGAGGCAGAGCAAAGCACTTACCTCGCTGGCGCTTCGGGTTTGTATGGAGCGATTTGTCAAGTAATAGCTGGGCTGATGAATAATCCGGGTTTATCGCCATCTACCTGCTCCGAACCACCCCAAGGATGGGTCGGCCGCCTATCCGGGTGGTTTCTTTCGGCTTCGCGCTCGTTTAAGGTTTCACTCACGTTCAGGCTCGATCTTGCGGGTTACGTGGTCTGCGCAAAACAAGTCGAGCTTTCTGGCAACAACTGCACGACGACCTAACCCGGATTATTCACCGGCCCACGCTATGAGTTGACACAGCGCGTTCACACTAACCCGAAGCGCAAGCGAGGTAAAAGCGTTCCTATTCCTCGCTTGCGCTTCGGGTTGGTGTAGGCCGGTGAATAAGCCGGGCTAAGGATTCCGGTCGTCTGAAAGGCGCGGCTGATTCATGCCGCGTCAGGGTCGCGAGCCGCGGCTGAGCCGGGGTCACTGCGGCCAAGCGAGTTGTTACGAGTTTGATTCCTCCTTGGGAGATATCTGAATGCGATACTGCATCCTGATGACGCTGGCTTGCTGTGCGTCAGTCCTGTCGATCTCTAATCGGGCGATGGCCGCCGACCGGGCTTTGCTGTCGGCGCCGGTGCGAACGGTTTCAAGCGCCGGCGCTCAAGCGGCCGGTCCGCAGGTTCGTTTGATGTCGCGCGAGCGCGAAGCGACGCTACGCCGCGCGTTTCCCCGCGTCAACGACCCGCAAGCCGCCGCCTTGCTGGCCGACCCGCAGTTGGTGCTCTATACCGAGACCGAAATGCCCAAGGCCTATCAGTTCTGGGACGGCATGTTTCCGGGCGTTCATTCGGCCGAGCACAACATCTCGGCCAACGGCCGGGAACCGCACGGCAACGGAAACCGCGAATTCCCCTGGGGCGCGCCCGCCGGCACGCACCGGGCGCGGGGCGTCAGTTCGTTCCGTTTCTTCCGCCTGCCGCAAGACGCACAGGGCCGCGTTCGCCCGGTGGTCTGGTTCCGGCAGCGCGGGCCGGGCGATCGCGGCGGCTACGCCTGGACCTTCCCGGTGGGCACGGTGTTCGGCGAAGTGCTGGCGCTGCGCGGTCCGGACGGCCGCGACTACACGTTCGAATTGCGCACGCGCACGCGCAACCGGGGCTATTGGTCGGTCGATGCGTTCCGCCCGTTCCCCACCGCCGAATCGCTCTCGGCGCGGATCAAGGAACTGCGGCCCGACTGGCAACAGAATTCCAAACTGGCGCAGTTGGTCTCGCACCTCGACACGCCCAAGAAGCTGCCCGTGCAGACCTTGGCCGACCGCATGCCGGCCCAGCGCGTGTTCCAGGAAACGATGGGCGTCGACAACCTGCCGCCCGTCGACGACGACAAGTTGATCGTCGAATTGTTGACCGGCACGACCTTCCGTTCCGCGGCCGGCGAAGTGTGGCGCGGCACGGCGGGCTCGACGACCTGCGCCCCGACCACGTCGGCCAAGTTCCACGTCGTGCCGGCGGGCTACGACGCCGGATTCATCTCGATCGACGACAAATCGTGCATGCGCTGCCACGATTCGGTGAACCTGTCGGTCGATAATTTCGACTACGGCCGCGACTGGTACGGGCGGATCCGCGGCTCGGACGGCATCTTTTCGTTCCATCCGTTTTCGCTCGACAGCATCAGCCCCAACGGCTTTCCCAACCGTGTTAGCATGCGCAGCGAACTGGAACAAGCCGGGCTGCTCGAGCCGTTCGACGCGCGGCGTCACCCGAACGAGCTTTATCAATCGCTCGTTAACGACTGACGCAGCGGCGTTCGCAGTCCGAACATCAACGCAAAGCGTAAGCGAGGAAACGCGACGAGCGCGGCCTCGCTTACGCCGAGTGTTTTCAACGTACGCTGACTGGGGGTGGCTGGCGGCTGAGCCTCGGCGAAGCCCCAGAACCGCCCGCCACGTTCAGCGGCCGAGCAGCCGATCGACGGCCGCGCCTATGTCGGCCTGCCGCATTAGGCTCTCGCCGACGAGCATGGCGTCGACGCCGGCGGCTTCCAGCCGAAGGACGTCCTCGCGCGTGCGAATGCCGCTTTCGCCGACCAAGAGGCACTCGGGCGGAATCTGCGCGCGCAGCCGCAAGGTGTGGCCCAGGTCGACCTCGAAGGTGCGCAGGTCGCGGTTGTTGACGCCGACGAGCGTGGCGCCGGCTTCCAGCACGCGCGGCAGATTGGCCGGCTCGTACAGCTCGACCAGCGGCGTCAGGCCCAATTCCAAAGCGTCGTTGTGCAAGGCCCGCAGGCGACAATCGTCGAGACATTCGGCGATCAGCAGCACGGCGTCGGCGCCGGCGGCGCGGGCTTCGAGCAGTTGATAGCGGTCGAGAATGAAGTCCTTGCGCAACACCGGCAGCTTCACCGCGGCGCGGATCCGGCGCAGATAGTCGAGGTTGCCCTGAAAATAACTTTCGTCGGTCAGCACGCTGATCGCGGCGGCGCCGTGACGCTCGTAGGTCCGCGCGATGGCGACCGGGTCGAAATCGGCGCGGATCACGCCTTGCGAAGGGCTCGCCTTTTTGACTTCGGCGAGCAGCCGGATCGGCCCCGGCCGGGAGAGCGCCGCGAAGAAATCTCGCACCGGCGGCGCCGCTGCCAAGGCGGCGACCAACTCTTGCTCGGGGCGACGCTGGCGGGCCGCAGCGATCTCGCGGCCTTTGGTCGCCACGATCTGGTCGAGAATCGTGCTCATTTAGTGCTTGAAGTGCCGGCGGCCGGTAAAAACCATCGCCATGCCGTGCTCGTCGCAGGCCGCGATCACCTCGGGGTCGTTGCGCGATCCGCCCGGCTGGATCACCGCACTCACGCCGGCGGCGGCGGCGGCGCGAATCGAATCGGCGAACGGAAAAAAGGCGTCGGAGCCCATTGCCGAGCCGGGCGCGCGGGCGCCCGCTTTCGTCAGAGCGATTTGCACCGAGTCGACGCGGCTCATCTGGCCGGCGCCGGCGCCCAGCAGCGTGCGCTCCTTGGCCACGGCGATGGCGTTCGATTTGACGTGCCGCACGATCGACCAGGCGAACCGCAAGTCGTCCCATTCGGCGGCCGTCGGGGCGCGCTTCGTGACCGGCCGCCACTCGGCTTCGGGGTCGGGCAGATTGTCGGCTTCTTGAATCAGCATCCCGCCGGCCAGGCGGCGATACTCCCAGCGCGGCGTCTCGGCCTCCAACTCGCCGACTTCCATCAGCCGCACGTTGGCCTTCCACTTCGGCCGCGTGGTCAAGATTTCATAAGCTTCGGCGGTAAAACCGGGTGCCACGATGGCTTCGATGAACCGCCCCGGCTCGACCAGCACTTCAGCCGTGGCGGCGTCGACGGGGCGGTTGAAGCCGAGCACCGAGCCGAATGCGCTGAGCGGATCGCCGTCGAGCGCAGCCCGAGCCGCCAGCGACGACTCGGCGGCCGCTGCGGCGCCGCAAGGGTTATTGTGCTTGATCACCGCCGCCGCGCAATCGGGCAGTCCGCGGACGATGGCCAAGGCGCTGTCCAGGTCGAGCAGATTGTTGTATGACAGCTCTTTGCCGTGCCGTTGGCGGGCCGAAACCAGATTGGCGCCGCAAGCCCCCGGCTCGGCGTAGAGCGCCGCGCGCTGGTGCGGGTTTTCGCCGTAGCGCAAGATTTCTTTGCGTCTCAAGTCGAGCCGCCAATGCTCGGCCAGCGGTTCGCCGTCGGCCGTGCGGGCGAAATAATCGGCGATCGCCGCGTCGTAGGCCGCCGTGTGCGCAAAGGCCGCGCCGGCCAACCGCCGGCGAAATTCCAGCGTCGTCGAGCCTTTCGCCGAGAGTTGATCCAAGATCGACGCATATTGCGACGCGCTGGTGGCCACCGTTACGAAGGCGTGGTTCTTGGCCGCTGCGCGCACGAGCGACGGCCCGCCGATATCGATTTGCTCGATGGCCTCCTCGTCGCGCACGTCGGCTCGGGCGACCGTAGCGGCGAACGGATAGAGGTTGACCACCACCATTTCGAAACTGGCGATGCCGTGCTTCTTGAGCGCCGCCATGTCTTCGCGATGGTCGCGGCGGCACAGGATTCCTCCGTGGATCTTGGGGTGCAGCGTCTTCACGCGGCCATCCATCATTTCCGGAAAGCCGGTATAGGCGGCGACGTCCTGGACGGCGAAGCCCTCCTGCTCCAAAAAGCGGCGCGTGCCGCCGGTGCTGTACAACTCGACGCCGGCGGCTGCCAGCCCTTGGGCCAAGGCCGACAGACCCGACTTGTCGCTGACGCTGATCAATGCTCGTTCAATGCGGGGAGATGCCATTGCTCTGTTCAGATTGTGGGAAGAAGATCGTCGCAAGCCCTAATATAGCCGCGGGGCCGAATGTTCAGAAGCGCTTCCACCGCCAAGAACGCGATTGTTCAATTGCTGTGCCCCGCGATGGATCCAAGGTAAACTTAAAGGGCCAGATGACCTTTGCTTGACGAGGAAGCCATGACCGTAGTCTCCGTGCAAGAAGCTCAGGCCAAATTACGAGACCTGATCCGCGGTTTGGCGCCGGGCGAGGAATTAGTGATCACGGAAGACGAATCGCCCATTGCGCGGCTGGTCGCGTCGGCCCGCCCTCAATCGGTACGGAAGTTGGGCGGCATGCGAGGGACGGTGCTCTATTTGGCGCCCGACTTCGACGCTCCCTTGGATGATTTCAAGGAGTATGGAATCACTCGCGTCTGGTGAATTGCGGCGCCATCGCTCACCGCCCCTTGCGCGGCTGTCCAAAGGTAGAACTCTCGCGCGCGAGATTCTCGAGTCGCGTATGCCCTGTCCCCTGTAAGCTCTGGCCTACTCCGAATCCTTTTCTTCGCCCTCGGCCGGCATCTCTTCTTTTTCGCCCTCGGCCGGCTTGTCTTCGTCTTTCATTTCCGGCTCTTCGCCGAAGGGGTCGTTGCCGTCGGCGGCGGGCGCCTTCGGCTTTTCGGCCTTGGGCTGGTCTTCGCCTTCGGCCGGTTCCTCGACGGTGTCGAGCGGCGGGCCGACCGCGCCGTGGACGAAGGGCTCGGTCAATTCGATTTCGCGCAGGCACTGAATCATGCCGGAGCGCGTGCCGAGATAGATGCGGTCGGTCTCGTCGTTGAGCACTTTCAGCGGCAGATATTCGGTCGCCAGCGTTCCCAGGCGCGCCCCGTTGCGAGCGTCGAGAATCAGCATCCGGCCGCTCGAGTCGGCCGTGTAGAGCCGGGTCGGGCTGCCCGCGATGAACTTGAACACGCCGGGCACGTACCACTCCTGTTCGCCCGAGTTGGCGTTCAATCGGTACATCCCGCCCGTTTCCCGAATCACGAATAGCGCCTCGCCGATGGCGACCGGCTTTTCGGCGATCGGGCTGCCCACCGAGAATTGCCAACGCGGTTTGCCGCTGCCGTCCTTGATGCAGTAGAGATAACCGTCTCGGGAAGCGGCGAAGATGTAAGGCGCGCGAAAAGTCAGCGGGGCGCTGATCGCGTCGTGAGCCTTGAAACGGAACAAGGCCGCCATCGTGTCGGGCGCGCAGGCATAGACGTTGCCGGCGTCCGTTGCAAAGACCACGCTACCATGCGTGACGATCGGCGGCGCGTCGGCGATGCCCTTGCCCTGATAGTTCAACGCGGTGTCTTTGAACAGCTTTTCGACCGGCGTCTCTTCATCGCCCGGCAGAGGCAGCCGGAAACTGCTGACCATGCCCGACACCAACGGCACGAAAACGCGGTTGGCGCCCAAGGCGGGGCCGCCGGTGGGCACGCTCTGCGTGTACCTTTTCCACAGCACGCGGCCCGTTGCACGTTCGAGCAAAAACAAATCCCCGCCGCTGGTCGAAGCGACGAACTTATCGCTCACCGCCGGGGCCGTGGTCGCATATCCCGGCCCGCCGACGTGCGCGATCCACAACGTGCGGCGAGTTTCGGCGTCCAGCGCGTGCAACGCCGCCTGGTCGGTCTGCACGAGCAGCATGCCGTCGTGCAGCGTGATATATGCGATGCGCCCTCGCCCGCGGTCGAGTTCCACTTGGGCGACCCAGGTGCGATCCAAGCCTTGCCGCCGGGCGGCTTGCGACGAAATGATGCCCGAGCGCGAACTTTGCGCGCGCAACTCCGCCGCCCCCCCCAACAGAATCGATAGTCCCAGTATCAATAGCCCCAGGGCGGCCAACGCGGTGCGTGACATGTTTCTCCTCATGGCGGATAGCAGATCTGGCATTCGCTCTCTATCATAACCAGAACTCGGCATGGGGGAACGAAAATTCAAGGTTTCTGCGGAAAGGCCGCGCTCGCTGGGGCGCGGAAAACTTGCTCGATGGAACTAGGGACTCGGGGCCTGGACGAGCAGCAGGCTCTCCAGGAAATATTGGGCTACCTGAATTTCTCCTCCGGCGCCGCCGATTCCCGGTTCCAACGCAACGTCAACGCCTTATTCGCCTTATTCGAGGCTGATCCGCAGGCTCAGGACCACGCCTGGAGCCTGCTCGGCCAGCGACTGGCCGCCCGGCTGAAGACGTTGCGCGAGTCGGGACTGGCCGCCTTCGAGCACGCCGAGCAGGCCGAAGCCGTGTTGGGGCTGGTCTTCGAGCGGCTGCTGCCGGACTATCAGCAGCGCCACCGCGACCTGCTCTATCGCCAATCGGCCGCCGAGTTGTTCCGCCCGTTCTTCGTCGCTCGGGCCTGCGAGGCCGTGTTGGCCCAAGGCGCCCCGTGGGACGAGACCGAGCGGATTGTGTCCGGCGCCCTCGACCAGCTCGACGCCTTTATCGGCCATCGCCCGGTGGCTGTGCTGCGCACGCCGCAGCGCATCGAACCTTACGCCGGCGAGTGGGTGCGACCGATTCCGCTGTATCTGAAAGGCGTGGGCGTCGGCGTCGGCCGGTATCACGACGTCATCGAGCAGGCCCTGGCCATTCTCGACGCCGCCGATCCGGACGTGCTCGAAGCCGCCTATTTCGATCCCGAACTGCTCGACGAACTGGCCCTCGATCCGCGGGCCTACGATTTCGATCATCCGGTCAACAAGCGGCCCAATTATCAATTCGGCCAATGGGATCCGCATCACATCGACGCGCAAGGCCGCTATCGCCGCTTCGTGCTCGAAGAAGTCTCGCTCGACGCGCTGGTCGAGCGCACGCTCGCGCCGTGCGATCTGCCGCCCGAAGAAGTGCTGTTCGAGGCCGGGGCCGTGCTCGCCGGCGTGATCCTGATGGCCTCGGGCATCAGCGGCCGCGGACCCGAGACGCACGATTCGGGCACGACGCTCGCGACGCTCGTGCAGCGGATCGCCGCCTTTCGCGACGCCTTCTACGTGCGGCTGCTTGGCAGCCTGCAAGGACCGCACGGCGAGCGGTTGCGAGCCGAAGCCGCGGCCTTGCGTCAGCCGTTCGGCGGCGCCCGGCAGCATCTGAACCAGCGGCTGGCCCGGCTGCGCGCGATCCAGTTGCAACACGTCCACTTGGCGCAGTTGTTCGCTCGCATGGGCTTCGCCGAGGCCAGCAGCCGGCAGGCGCACATCGTGCCCGTCGCATCGGCCCGGATGCTCTGCGAGATCAACGGCCGGCTGACGGCCGGGCGCCACGCGATCGATCGCGGCCAGCTCGCCGCGGCGGGCCGTTTGCTGCCCGAAATCAAAGATCTGCTCGACCGGGCCATCGATTGCGGCGCGCTGGTCGACCCCTGGAACATTCTGGGCTTTCAAGGACAGTTCAGTCTGTTTCCGGCAATGGAGAACAGCGTCCGCGATCATCGCGTCGACGTGCTGATTCAGTTGATCGTGCAGATCTTCGGGCTGCACTCGCGGCTGCAGGCCGAATCGGCTGCGCACGACAATCAGGAATTGGCCGACGCGGCCGCGGCCGGCTTGAAAAAACTGGCCCGCTGGTGGGACCAGTTCGCCACGCTCGAAGTGGCGGGCGTGGTCCACGTCTCGGGACGCGAAGCGGTCGATTCGGCCGATCACGTGGCCGAAGCGCTGCGGGCGTGGCGCCAGGGAGGCGCGGCGTCGGGCGACATCGCCTTTTGGCGGCGGCACGTGGAACGCTTCAATTCGCCCAAGGCCTACGCCCTGGTGGTCGAGGCGCTGCTCGAACAGCGCGATTTCGTCGCCGCCCGCGCCTTGTTGGTCCAATGGCTGGGGCAGGCCGAGCAGGCGCCGCTGGCCGACGGCGAATACTCGTTTCACGATCTGGCCGTGCGCTGGGTCTCCGCCTTGCGGGCGGCGGCCGAGCGGCCTGCGGAGGGCATGCCGGCGCCCGACGAGTGCTGGACGCTGATCGCCAAGTTCTTCGATTACCTGGAGGCCAACGCCGACGAATATTGGGAGGTTCCTCGCTGCGACCTGGCGCCGGGCGGCTCGCCGCAGGCGACGGCGGCGCCCGAGACGCACGAGGAAGGCGAAGTGGACGAAAACTTGTTCAGCGCGGCCTACGACGAGGTCACCTATCGCGACAGCACGAGCGACGGCCACGAGGCCGACATGCTCGAAGGCCAAGGGCCGGCCAGCGACTTCGAACTCGACTTCGAGGCCCAGCGGCTCGGCCGCCGGTTGGCGTTCCTGGCCACGGCGGCGCGGCTGTGGAAGATCGCCGCCGCCTTTCCGCGCCGCCTGGCCCCGCCCGGCCGCGATGAAACGCTGCACGGCTGGTTCGAGCGGGCCGTCGACAATCGCCACGGGCTGTTCGAACTGCTGCGCAACGTGCACGGATTCCGCCTGCCCCAGTCTTGGGGCGCGCAAGATTCGCTGGTCGAATACGATCGCCGCCGGCTGGTCAAGGAGTCGCTGTTGGGCGACATCATCGACGCCTGCGTCGAAACCTCGTCGGCCGCGCGGTGGCTGCTGGCGGCCGGCGAGCAGTTGGACGGCGGCTGCGACCTGGCCGAGTGGGAGCAACAGGCCATCGGCGTGCTGCGGGCCATGTTTCGCGGCGATGCGGCGACCGTGCGACTCTTGTTTCCCGAGTTGCGAAAAATGCTCGAAGGCGAGCCGATCCTCTATATTCCGCTCGCGCGCCGCGGCGCGCCGGGGCAGATCGTCGGCGCGCGGACGATCCAGCAACTGATGTTGACTTTGCTGCGCGGCTTGCCGCGGCTGGGCCTGCTCGCCGAAACCTGCCAGGTGATCGCCGCGGCCCAGGCCATGGAACAGCACCGCCCGGCGCAGGAAGGCGCGGTGACCGAATTCGATCACTTGTTCGAAGTCGGCTACCGCGCCCTGGTGCGAGCGATCGTGGCCGCCGCCGGCGCCGAGCCTGCGCCGGAAACCTCCGGCGACTCCGACTGCACGGCTTCCGGTCTGGCGCCCGACGCCGAGCTGATCGATTGCCTCAAGGCGCTGACCGAATCGCTGCTCAAACGCTGGCTCGACCATAGCCGTTCGTTGCGGTTGTCGGTGCTGGAAAAGGTTTCCGACAGCGACCGCTGGCAGTCGCTGGTGCAATTCATCGAACGCTACGGGCACGACCTGTTCACGCCGCGGTTTTCGAACGTCGGCAATTTGCGGGGCATCTTGCACCAGGGCGCGGCGGCCTGGCTCGAACAACTCGAACAAGACGACCAGGGCGAACCGGAACTGCGGCTGCTCAAGGAATTGGATCGCGAGATTCCTCGCGCCGCCGCGGCCGAGCAGTTGACGATCGTGATCGAGGCGATCGTCGAGAACTACGCCGAGTTCAAGGATTTCAACAGCACGACGACCCAGTCCGACCGCGGCGAGCTGATGTATGTGCTGCTCGATTTCCTGCGGCTCAAGGCCAGCTACGAGCGCGTGGTGTGGCACATCAAGCCGGTCGTGTTGACGCACGAGATCCTGGTTCGCCGCGGCCGCGCGGCCGCGGCCGAACTGTGGCGCCGCTCGGTGGCCGAGCGCACCAGCCAGGTGGCCGACTGGCACCTGAAGCGGCTGGCCGAACTAACGAAGCAATACGGCGTGCGGCTGCCGACGGTGGTCGATCGGCTGGGCGAGCGCTTCGTGCGCACGCTCGACATCGACCGCGTCAAAGCCCTGGTGCGCCCGGCGATCGAAGAGGCGCGCCGCGGCGGGCCGACGCCCTCGTTCGAACTGCTGGAGCAGGAACTCACTGAGTTCACCGATCATCCGGCTGGCTCGGGCTTGGACATCCCGGCATGGCTTTCTGCCTTGGAGCACGAGATCGAACTTGCCGGCCGCTGCCCCGGCTCGAGCGGTCCGATCGAAGAAAACCCCTCGCCCGTGCCCTGCACGCCGCTGTCCTGGGAAGAAGTGCAGCAGCAGATTCGCCCCGAAGAGCTGTAACGCTCGCGGTGGAAGTTTATGGGTTCTGAATGAATCTCAGCCTCCGCCTCCGCGTGAGAGCTTCGAACGCAATGCTCGTCTTCCGCCAGCCGACTGCATTGCCTCGACGATCTAACCGAGCCGTTCGCTGACCATGCCAATTCCTGCCGTTGACAGGGCCGGCCGGCTTGGATTAGAGTCCGCCGCTGATTCGAACCGGACCCGTCTGTCGGAGGCTGTCGCCTGGGCCTCGTGAGGTGGATGTGATCGAGCCAAGGCGAGCGACCGGCCGAATTTCGTATGCGAGATTCGCATTGCTAACTATCGGCGCCTTCAACGGTTGTCGCTGGGATCAAGCGACCGCGCCGCCGCCCGAGTGGAGCAGCGCCGCGACGCTGACCGCCGTACCGCCATCGGAAAAGCCGACTGCAGAATCCCAAAACCGCCAGGCTTCCCAATCGTCAAATTCATTCCGTCTTGCCTCGTTGCCCGGCGTGATCGAGCCGGTAGTCGAATCGAGGGCCTGGAAGTATATTGTGCTGCATCACTCGGCGACCGTCTCGGGCAGCGTCGAGAGCATCGATGCGGCGCATCGCGAGCGCAAGGACGCCTCGGGAAAGCCCTGGCTGGGGATCGGCTATCACTTTGTGATCGGCAACGGACAAGGAATGGCCGACGGGCTGGTGGAACCGACGTTCCGCTGGCGCGAGCAGCTCCAAGGAGCGCATGCCGGCAGTCGTCTCTACAACGAGGAAGGAATCGGGATTTGCGTCATCGGCGACTTCAGCGAATCGGCGCCGACGCCGCGGCAAATTGCCGCGGCGCGGCAGTTGATTTCGCAATTGAGCCAGCGTTACCAGATTGGCGCCGATCGCGTGCTCAAGCATAGCGATCTCCAAGCCTCGCAGTGTCCTGGCGACCGCTTCCCCTGGGAAGCCGTCGTGCCGGGCGATTCTCTGACCCTGAAGGAACTCGAACGCCCATGAATCGCATCCAGTCGTTATCGGCCGCCCTGGGAGACGTCTCATTTCGCGACCCCGCCGCCGGGGCGAAGGTCGGCGCCGCGCAATACGCCGTCGCTCGCGACGAGACGCCGCTGGCGCTGTTCGCGCCGCTGCACTACGAGCGCAACTACGCCTATCCGCTCGTGGTTTGGCTGCACGGACCGCACGACGACGAGAACCAACTCAAGCGAATCATGCCGTTGGTCAGCATGCGCAACTATGCGGCCGTGGCGGTGCGCGGCACGCGCCGCGCCGACCGCGCGGCGGGCAAGGCCGGCTATCGCTGGTCGCAGCAGCACGCCGATCAGATACTGGCCGAGCAGCGCGTGTTCGACGCGATCGACGCCGCGCGGCGACGGTTCCACGTTTCGCCGCGGCGAATCTTCATTGCCGGCTTCGACTGCGGCGGCACGATGGCCTTCCGCCTGGCGATGGATCATCCGCGGCGTTTCGCCGGCGTGCTCTCGTTGTGCGGCGCCTTCCCCGCCGGCCGCGGCGCGCTGCGTTCGCTGGCCGAAGCCCGGCGCGTGCCGATCTTCCTGGCCTGCGGCCGCGACAGCGCGCAATATCCGAGCGACGCCGTCTGCGAGCATCTCAAACTGTTTCACAGCGCCGGCTTGCACGTCGCGCTGAGGCAGTATCCATGCGGCCACGAATTGACCCCCGCGATGCTCGCCGACGTCGACCGCTGGATCATGGAGCAAATCACCGCTCCCGCGGCGACGTAAAGCATCGAGGATTAAACGGCCTCCTCGTGCAAAACGCGGGCGATGGTCCCTGAAAGAGCCGGAGGCGCGCGCAGGCGAGCCGGAGGCGTTAGCCTCCGGGTCCAACCGCAACACACCCGGAGGCTTACGCCTCCGGCTCGCCGATTTCTCTGCGCTCCGCGTCTACGGGGCGAAGACGTAAACCAAACCCAGCGTGATGCCGGCTTGCGACAGCACGCCTCGCGCGCTGATCGGCACCGGGCCGACCGTGTAAGGTGCGCAACTGCCGGGTCGGTAATGACCGAGCGGATACACGCATTCCCAAGGCGGCTCGAGGCCCATCTTGTAGGGGAGCATGATCACGCTGGCGAAGAAATGGCCCGTCGAAACCACTGGCTGCAAGAACGGCCCAAACGTGTGGCCGTAGCGTTCGACGCCTGGCTGCTCGAAGTACAGCGGCTTGTGGCACAAGGCCGAGGCCCTCCAGGTAAATTCGGTCCGAGCGAAACTGCGCGGCTGGAACGGCTCTTCGCCGAGCGAACATTCCTGCGGAAACAAACCCGGCTCGGCCGCGATCTTGTTGGTGATATCGCCGATCGGCTTCAGGTCTCGCGGGGTCGGGCACCTTTCCGCCTGAATCGGCGGGTTCTGCGCGAATTCGTCTTCGCCGGGCAACTGCGCGTCGGCGCCGTCGCGCCCGCCGCCGAGCAGCGGCAATTCGTCCTGAGGCGCCTCATCGGGCGGCATTTGCTTGGGCGCAGCGTCGTCGTCGGGCGCCCTCTCGGCGGGCACGCGGCCGAACGCGTCCAGGTCCGCCGGCGGCGGCGCCTGCTCGTCCGTATCGATGGCCTGCAACTCGGCGGCTCGCACGACCGGAAACAACTTCAGTTCCGAACGCTTCGACGGCTTCGGCTTGCGATCTTCGAAGGGATCGTCGAACGGATCGACGGCCGGCTCTTCGGCCGTGGTCAACACGATCGCGGGCGATGCGTCGGCGGAGTCGACCGACTGCGAAACCTTGGCTTCGGCGACCGGCTTGCCCGTCGCGGAACGCAGTTCGAGGCCGCCCAGCGGCGCGGCTTCGCCCGCGGGCGCCAGCGGGCGCGGCTGGGCTGCGCGAGCGGAACGCGTGAGTTTGGGAGACAGCCATTTGAGTTGGCTCGGATTTGCCGCCGAATCGGCCGGGTCGCTGGCGCCGCTTTCGATCGCCCCCGCCCAGAGATCGCCGCCGGCGAGCGCCGCGCTCAAGCCGAAGGCCAGCCAGCAGGCCGCGCGCTGCAGGCCGCGCGAGCGTTCAAACGGAATCGCCCGAGCCGTGCTCGGTGCTGTAGTTGGGCGCTTCCTGCGTAATGGCAATATCATGGGGGTGACTCTCCCGCACGCTGGCCGGTGAAACCTGAATGAATCTCGAATCCTTCCGCAATTCATCGATATTGCGGGCGCCGCAATATCCCATCCCCGCTCGCAAGCCGCCCACGAGTTGATACACGTAGGCGCCCAACGGCCCGCGGAACGGCACGCGTCCCTCGACCCCTTCGGGCACCAGCTTGTTCGATCCTCGTTCGCCGGCCTTCTGCCGATAGCGCTCGCTCGATCCCTTGACCATCGCGCCCATCGAACCCATGCCGCGATAGATTTTGTACGTTCTTCCTTGATACAGGATTTGCTCGCCGGGGCTTTCCAGCAAGCCGGCGAACAGCCCGCCGACCATCACGCACGAGGCGCCGGCGGCGATCGCCTTGGTCAGATCTCCCGAATAGCGGATGCCGCCGTCGGCGATGACCGGCGTGCCGCTGTCTTGGGCCGCTTTCGCGGCGTTGTAAATGGCCGTGATTTGCGGAACGCCGACTCCCGAGATCACCCGCGTGGTGCAGATCGATCCCGGCCCAATCCCCACCTTCACGGCGTCGGCGCCGGCGGCGATCAGATCTTGGCATCCCTGTCGGGTGGCCACGTTGCCGGCCACCACGTCAATGTCGAATCGTTGCTTGATGGTTCGCACGGTCTCGAGCACGTTGGCCGAATGGCCATGCGCGCTGTCGACCACCAGCACGTCGACGCCTTTGGCGATCAGACTTTCGACGCGTTCGTATTCCTGCACTCCGACGGCCGCCCCGACCCGCAGCCTGCCTTGCCTATCTTTGCAAGATTGCGGAAACCGCCGCATCTTGTCGATGTCTTTGATCGTAATCAGTCCGGTCAGTTTGTTATTTTCGTCAACCAGCAAAAGTTTCTCGACCTTATTTGCCATCAAGATCTTTTCAGCTTCTTCAAGCGTCACCGCCCCCGTAGCCGTTACCAGGTGCTCGCGGGTCATGACTTCGGCGATCGGCAAATCGCTGCGTTCGAGAAACCGCAGATCGCGGCGCGTGAGAATGCCCGCCAGCTTGCCGCCCGAGGTGGTGATCGGCAGCCCTGAAACATTGTGCTGGGCCATGATCTCGCGGGCCCGGGCGACGGTGGCCTGGGGCGAGAGCGTGACCGGGTCGTAGATGATGCCGTTGGCGCTGCGTTTGACCTTGTCGACCTCGTCGGTCTGGGCTTCGATCGACATATTCTTATGGATCACGCCCAGCCCCCCTTCCTGGGCCAGGGCGATGGCCATTTCGCCCTCGGTGACGGTATCCATCGGCGAGCTGAGAAGCGGAATATTGAGCCGGATGCGGCGGGTCAACTGCGTGGTGACATCGCATTCGGCCGGCACGACTTCGCTATAGCGAGGTTCCAGCAGCACGTCGTCGAACGTGATGCCTAGATAGCTGAGTTTGTCGTCCATCGCTCGTCTCCCAGGGCGCGGCAAAAGAGAAACCCATATTATGGCGCTGGGCGGCGAAATTGGCTAGGAGCGTGGACCTTGAAGTCACGGTTCAGAAAGTCGCTTTTCGCTCCGCGAAAAGATGTCTTTTCGCGGAGCGAAAAGCGACTTTGGTTGCGGCTTCGCTGCGCTGGGGCGTTCCGGGGATCTGTCCGCAAAAACTTGGCTATTTTCCGATGTTTTTCGGTCGGCAGAATTTGCTTGCACTGCGATCGGCGATCTGTAAGCTGTACGCCACGAATGCGGCTGTCTTTTCATTCGGTTCGCCTTATCTCAGGCGCGCACTTCCGCGAAGCCAACCATCTCGCACGGGAACGGGTGAAGCAGTGGTAGGTAAATCACTCGACGACACACGGGCCAGGATCCAGAAATCCTATCGGCTGGCCGCCGAAGCTCGGCGCGTGGCCGAGGAGACGAGGCGCCTGGTCGAAGATGCCCAGCGATCGTTGGCACGGCCCAAACGGCCGCGGGCGATCGCGCTGCCGTCGAACAATGGCCGGCCAACCGAGTGAATCGCGAGTCGTTTTGCTCATCCAGAGACCGATGCTGGATTTGCCGCCGATTCCCGTCCTTTTGCCGCGGCGCCCATCCGTTGCGCCACGACGGATCGCAGTTCGATCACCTCCAACGGGCACTCGGGCCAGTCGTGCCGCCAGCAGACGATCAACTCGCAGCCGGCCGGGTCGTGGCCGTGGTCGCGAAAGTTGCGGCTGAGAAACTCGAACTCGATCCGCACGCGCTGCCAGCGATCGCGCCCCAGATCGACGCACCGTTTGGCCTCGCAGTCGGGAAAGCCCGGCTGCAGCGCCTCGACAACCATGCCGAGTTGCTCGCTCAGCATGCCGAACAAATAGATCACGCCCAGTTCGCTGGTCGGTTCATGACGCAGGCCGCGGAAGTCGAGCGGGGCTCCGTACTCGAACCCGTCGCTCCGCGGCCATTCGGCCGCGGCGCGCTGGCGGCGCGGCGGCCGACCCCGCATGCGATGGCCGATCTTGTTGCGATCCCGCAACTGGGCCAACAGCGGCGAGTCGGGATCTCGCTCTTCGAGCCAGGCTTCGTAGCGATCCAGGATCTGCGGCAGCGTGCCGAATCGTTTGTTGAACGTCCACAGCGCCGGAGCGCCACGCGCCCGGAGTTGAACGCGGGTCGGAATCGCTCCTAACTCCGACGCCGCCTTGTGAAAGGCCCGCAGCAACTCGTCTTCGGACGCGCGCGGGCGAAAGCCGGGGGATTTCGGCGCGCCGGCCGCCTCCTCCGCCTCTTTCCAGCCGCCGGGGAAATGAGCGGAAATGAAATGGGGGTTGATGCCCGTCAACCCGACGAACTTTGCCCGCGAAATCGGTCTGCCCTGCTGCCGCACGAGTTGCTGGAGCGCCGCGATGATGCCTTCTCGCGTGACGTCGTTCGCGGGGCGTCCGATTGGGCCGCAGTTTTCAACGGATGGATCGGCTGACATGGAAAGGCGCCGTGAAAGTCGGGCGTGCGGGAGTCGCGTTCCGCACGCGATCATCGCCCGGCGCCGGCTTGGGCGGCAACCGCATCCGCAAGTTTCGTAGAGCGAGGCGCCGCCATGCTACGCGAGCGGCCGCTCCAACAATCCCCTCTCACTTTGGGAGAGGGTTTGGGTGAGGGCCGCCTTTAGTTGTCCCGCGTCGAACGCAAGCACAACCGAGTGCGAGCTTTCGGCGGTCACTTCCGACTTTGCGTCTTAAGCGCGTTCATGCGATGTTGTTCTTGGCGGCGAAAGCCTTCCAAGCGTTGACGATGAACCGAGAAAACAAGTCATTGACGTTCGAAAAATCGCAGCCGTAGATTCTCGCCTTGCATTGCTTGCCGGCGGGTGTCGGTATCGTGTTTCGATTGTAGGAAAAGCAAGCTGAAAAGAATCCGTCGACTTCGACGTCTTTTCGCTTTGCCGATCGCTTGTCGGGTTCGCCTGGGCGCAGCGCCGCCCCCATTTCGCCCTTGTTCATCGGTAGCGCGGCCGGAGTGCTTTTACAATCCATCGTCCACATTGGCGACGTGTAGCCGGCTTTAACCAACGCGTCGCTCAACGGCACGTCATCGGTTCGCCTTTCAGCGATGCTCGCCTTAACGTGAACCGCGCCAAACGGAATCCTGCGCCCGCGCTTCAAACCTGCAAGTACAACGTCTATCTTGTCCGTTTCAAGCCGGCCATCGACCTTGAATTGGCTGGCGAGCGCTCGTTTTTCCGCGCCGCTCGCGATGTACAGGTCAACGCCTTTCGACCGCAAGTAAGGCCCGTAATGCCTGACCAAAACTTCTTCAAGCGCCCAACCGCCAGTCCGTTTCCAGCAGCCCTTATTGGGCAAGGCGAAAGATACCAAATTCGCCGTCGATGCCAAAGTGCCAAAACAGCCCGGCGATCCTATGTTTGGCCGCCGAGTATGCTAAGCTGTCGGGCGGAACGAGCGGGACTTGGTTGCAATGTTTGACAAGGTTTGCTAAGGTGGGGATTCAGCCCGATCATTCGCTTGGCGAGTATCTCACGGTAGGCGAGGCCGCCGATTTTCTCGGCGTTTCAGCGTCTACGCTGCGGAACTGGGACCGGGCTGGCAAGCTCAAAGCAAACAGGCATCCGATCAATGGCTACCGTCTCTACAAACGCGCGGATCTCGAAACGCTCAACCAAAAAGTACATGACCAATCGCAACGGAAGTAGCTCGGTCAACGCGTCGAAATCGCTTGGCCCTTGGGCAATCAACAAGGTTCACAACGTCGATTGCGAGATGGCGCTCCGGCAAATGCCGGATGATTGCCTAGACATCGCGGTCACTTCACCGCCCTACTGGGGCCAACGGGGTTCGGCTGGCTTGGGTTCGGAACCCGATCCACGCGACTACGTCGCGAATTTGGTTCGGATTCTGGCCGAGGTTATGCGGTGCCTAAAGCCTTCGGGAACACTCTGGCTCAATATCGGCGATTCCTATAACACGCCGATCAACTGGCGGACGGACGATTATAGCTACAGTACCCTCGGCCCGGATCGCAATGGGCTAGCCGCGCACAACTCGGCTTACACAAAGAATCGCGGCCAGCGCCGCGCATTCATCGACGAGGAAGCCAAATGGCTTCGATATGGCAACTTGCTCGCGGTGCCTTGGCGCGTAGTCATCGGCTTATGCGAACTCGGCTTTCTATTCCGGGGCGAAGTGATTTGGAGCAAGTTGCGGCCGTTGCCGGAAGGCCGATGCCGTCGCCCTCATAGAAAACATGAGGGAATCTACATTATCGCGAAGTCAGAACAGCATTCGTTCCGAACCGCGCCGCCGGTCGGTTCGATCTGGCAACTTCTGCAAACGCCAAACAAGACGGCGCATTGCTCTACGTTTCCGCTTGATTTACCGATTCAGTGCATCGAAGCGGCCGAAGTTGAGCGCGGCATCGTGCTTGACCCATTCATGGGAAGTGGAACAACTGGGCGGGCTGCATTGAGCAAGGGGTTAGACTTCATCGGCTTTGAGCTCGACAAGCGAAACTGCGCGATCGCGGCTGACTGCATCTACAACGTCGAACGGCCGCTTTTCACTTAGGAGCGCGCGTGGGGCTGCGCCCCACCCTACCGCGCGGCCGTCAACGACTCGCCACGCTGGGCGTCACGTCGGCTTCGAACTGCCGGCCGTTGCGGACGACGCCGAGCGAAATGGTTTCGCCGGCGGCGACTCGGGCCAGCACACGGTGCATATCGTCGATGGCTTCCACGATCCGCCCGTTGATGGCCACGATCAGATCGCCGGGCGCCAGGCCGGCGCGATCGGCCGCGCTGTGGGGTTCGACCGAGACGATCTCGACGGCCAGATCGTTGAGCAAATCGAGCCGCTTGGCCAGCTCGCGAGCCAACGGGCGGATCGAGATCGCGACGCCGAGCGCCGGCCGCCGCACGCGGCCATGGGCCAGCAACTCGCCGATCACCCAAATCGCCGTGCTCGAAGGCACTGCGAAGCCAAGTCCCTGCGCCATAGCGATGATCGCCGTGTTGACGCCGATCACGCGGCCGCGCGAGTCGAGCAACGGGCCGCCCGAGTTGCCGGGGTTCAAGGGCGCCGTGTGCTGCACGATGTTTTCGATCAGTCGCCCCTCGCGGCTGCGCAGCGAGCGCCCTTGGGCGCTGACCACGCCCGTGGTAACCGTCGATTGAAAGCCGTAGGGATTGCCCATCGCGATCACCAACTGGCCGACGCGCGCGGCGGCCGAATCGCCCAGGTTGGCGAACGGCAGGTCCTTGGCGCCGAGCTTCAACAGCGCCAGATCGGTCGCCGGATCGTCGCCGATCAGTTCCCCGTCGAGCTGGTCTCCTTCGCTGGTAAAGGCCGTCAAGCGTTTGTGGCCATCGGCCACGTGGCTGTTCGTCAGCGCATATCCGCCCGGTCCGACGAGCACGCCGGAGCCCGAGCCGCCTTGTGCGGAGCCCGCCTTTCGCGAGACCGCGATCACGCTCGGCCCGACCGTCTCGACCACGCAGATCACCGCCTGGGAGTAAGCATCGAGCAGTTCGCCGTCGGACAGGCGCCCCGCATCGCTTGGCGGCCGCTGGGCCGCGTCTGGTTGGTGTTCTTCGCTTGTCAGCCAGAAAGGGATGGGGTTGAAATTGCTCATCGCAGTTCGTCTCCAATCTTGGTCGTTTCGCGCGGCGTCGCCCGTCGCACGCTGGTGAATTATAGGCGCCAAGGCGAGCGGCGACCGAGCAAGGCCGGCCCAGACTGGTGGAAGAGCGATCGATTCCTTCGCGGCGCGACCTTCCAGGCCGCCGACGCCTCGTGCCGATTTAGGCAGACGGCCTGGAAGGCCGCCCCACGAGGAATTCGATAACCCACGCCCGGTACTTCGAAGACGCCACGGACGAAGTTCAGTGCGTTAAACGCACTTCGCAACTCGGTAGCGCCGACTTCAACTCGCGCTGCGTGACTTCGGGCACGGAAGCGAGAATCGTCAACGTCCGCACCTTTCGCAGTCGCTGAACGTGGGGAATCGATTTCAGAACGTCGGCCTTGGGGTGAATGATGTAGACCCTGTCGACGTGCTGAAAAAAATCATCGCCGATAAGCCGCCGCAACCATGCCGGCCCGCCGGGCGATGGCTTGGGGCTGACGATGGGCATGTATGTCTGATCGGAACTCGCGCCAAATCCTTGAGGCCGCACGAACTTCGGTTGCCAATCATAACGAACGCTGCCACCCATCGCTTCAATGGCCTTTACTGCTTCGCGTTGCTCCCGCGCCCTATTGACGACGACGCCGAGCCAAACGGCGAATGCCGTCAGGAGAACGAAAAAAGTTCTGAGACTGAAAGTGAGCCAGCGGCGACGAGTTGCCATGCGGTCGGCCTCGGCGGACGGAGCGAGCGGAGCGAATCAGCGCCAGCGTAGCGGCTCTCGACCAGGCAGGGCAAGCGAATTGATGAGCGTAGGGCGGACCTCGCCTGTTGGAAGGGCAATCGGCTCCTTCGTGGCGCGGCCTTTCAGGCCGCCGACGCTTCGCGCCGAAGAAGACCGCCCCACGACCGACGCACGTCTCATTCTTAACCGGGCACGGTATAGAGATCGTCCTGCTTTTTGGAGGACGGGGCAATTCGCCAAGCCGGGGCAATTACGGGTTCCTCTTCTCTGTTCCGGCTGCGGCAGGCGTTGCGACCGGCAAGCAAAGCTGCATCGAGAAGGATAGCATGCGAACGAAGGCCGCAACCTCAGAACCATCTGGAACAGAGAAGAGGAACCCGTAATTCGATGCGGCCGCAAGCACAGCGAGAGCTCGGCGACGATTTCTCGCATCAAAACGAGCGCCGTGGGGCGAAAAAAGCAGGACGATCTCAAAAGTAGGTAGGCTGGGCTTGGCCCTCGTTGTTCTACACATCTTCCCGCGTCTTGCGCAGCCAATGCCCGCCCTACAGGTTCGCGCCGAAGACTGTAGGGCACGCCCTCTGTGGCGTGCCGAGAAGAGCGGAAGTCGCGCCCCACGCCTCCCGGAACGCCGCGGAGGGCGTTCCCAACAGGCCCGCGCCCTGGGCGCAGCGAAAGAGCCGGGCCTGTTGGACCCGGCTCTTTCAACCCCGTTTTCCCTGTCCGCTGTCCCCTGTCCCTGGCGCCTACTATCTCATTCCTGTCGCCTGACGCACCCGGAGGCTGACGCCTCCGGCTCGCCTGACCCCTGTCGCCTCTCCCCTATCCGCCAAACTCGGGCCGGCGGCGGCCGAGCTGTGTTTGCAAGCGTTGCACGATGGAGCTGTGCATCTGGCTGACGCGGCTCTCGGAAAGATCGAGCGTGGCGCCGATCTCCTTCATCGTCAACTCTTCGTAATAGTAAAGGATGATGATCAACCGCTCGTTGCGATTCAGCCCCTTCGTGACCAGCCGCATCAGGTCGGTCTTCTGAATGCGGTGGGTGGGATCTTCGCCCTTCTTGTCTTCGAGAATGTCGATTTCGCGGACGTCTTTGTAGCTGTCGGTCTCGTACCACTTCTTGTTCAGGCTGATCAGTCCGACCGCGTTGGCGTCGAGCATCATCTTTTCCAGCTCGGGCACGGTGATCTGCAACTGCTCGGAAAGCTCGATCTCGGTGGGCGCGCGTCCCAGCCGGGTTTCGATCGTCTTGATCGCCTCGTTGAGCTTGCTGGCCTTGGAGCGCACGAGTCGCGGCACCCAGTCCATCGTCCGCAGTTCGTCGAGCATGGCGCCGCGGATGCGCGGCACGCAGTAAGTCTCGAACTTCACTCCGCGCGTCAGGTCGAAGGCGTCGATGGCGTCCATCAGTCCGAACACGCCGGCCGAAATCAGATCGTCGAGTTCGACGCCTTCAGGCAACCGCGACCAGATCCGCTCGCCGTTGTATTTAACCAGCGGCAGGTAAACCTCGACCAGGCGGTTCCGCAGGTCCTGGTTATCCGGATCGCCCTTAAGTGCTTCCCAAATTTGCGCGACGTCTTCCGTTGCGACCGCTGCTGCCATGCATTCCTCCGTGATTGCACACCATCGCCGGGTTCGCGAAGTCCACTCTCGCACGTTCCGCCATGACACGGTTCGCGGCGAGCGAAGGTCTTCGCGCCGGTCGTCAAGGTTTGGTCTTGCCTGGGGTCGCCGAATCCTTGGCTTCCCGAGCGGCGAGTTCCGCCGCGAGTTTGCTGCGAATTGATTCTTCCACGGTCCGCTCGGCGACCCAGCCGACGATACACCCCAAGGGCGTGAACGCCAGCAGGCCGAGCCAGGCCGCAAACAAGGTCGGTTCCGCCCCTCCGCCGCGCACGCATCCTCGTGCCAATACGGTCAGAAAGGCCAATAATCCCAATATTCCGCCGTAGCTGCGACCCACGCCTTGAGCTCCCGGCGAACCGTAAACTCCATCCAACCGTTACAATTTACCAGCAACTCAGCTATCGACACCGCGTTTATTTATCGGTTGCAAGGCGGTTGCGGGTTGAATCTATTCTTCCGAAGTTTTGCGTTCCGGCGGCGGCGGTCCAGCGCGAGGCCAGGCGTTCCAGTTGCTCGCTGGCCGGCGCGGCGGCATGCGCCAGCACGAACGGCGTTCGCGCTCGGCCCGCGGCGGCGACCAGCGGGTCGAACGGGAAATAGCAGCCGGACTCGACGTTGATTCCCAGGAACCGCCGGCAGGCGCGCGCCAGCCGCTGGCCGATTTCAGCCGCTACGGCGGCCGACTCGGCCAGGTTCACCAACGTCTGGATCGGCGCGCGGCCGCTGGCCGTCAGCAATTTGATCGCGGCGTAAGCGTTGGTCACCGAGGTCGCCTCGGGCGAGGTCACCATGAGCACGCGGTCGGCCGCCTGCCAGAACCGCCGCACGACGCGATCGAGCGAACTGCCCGCGTCGATCACGATATAGTCGGCGTGCGGTCCGAGGCGGGCCAATTCGTCGAGCAGCCTCTGCTGCGCTGCCGGCTCGCAGTCGGTCACGGCGCCGGAGGCCCAGGCGCCCGGAAGCACCTGCACGCCCGCCGGCCCGCGGACCAAAGTTTCATGCACGTTGCGACGTCCGGCCAGCACGTCGGCCACAGTATAAACGTCGTCGACGCGGCACAAGCGAGTGGCGTCGGCGCGGCCCAAATCGGCGTCGACCAGTACGGTTCGTCGTCCGTCGCGGGCCAGCGACGCCGCCAAATTGACAGCTGCGGTGGTCGTGCCCACCCCGCCTTTGCCGCTGGCAACGACGATCAACTGCGGGGCCGCGGCCTGCGGCCGCAGCGCCGCCTCGCGGCCTCCGGCGCGCATCAGCAGTCTCAGGCGATTGGCTTGATCGGGCATCATTCGTAGGGTGGGGCGCAGCCCCACGCGTGCATTGGTATGGAAAGCCGTTTTTGTCAATCAATCGCAGCGGGCGGCGATAATTCGTTTTCTGACTCTTCGCGTAAAATGCGTGGGGCTGCGCCCCAACCTACATTGAGTCCCGCCGCTCACATGCCCAACACGCTGCGCGCCAAGCGGCGGTCGGCCGGGGCGATGTCGTCGGGCACGTTCTGGCCGTTGGTGAGATAGCTCAAAGGCAGCTTGCACGATCGCCACAGCGGCAACAGGCTGCCCAGGGCGCCGGCCTCGTCGAGCTTCGTCAGCACCAGCGCCGTCGTGCCCAAAGCCGCGAACCGCTCGGCCGTGCGCAGCAGCGTCGCCGTGCTGGCCGTGCTCGACAGCACCAGGTGGACCTCGTCGGCCTCGGCCTCCGACAGGAACAGCTTCAACTCGCGCAGCTTGACTTCGTCCTGCGGGCTGCGGCCGGCGGTGTCCAACAGCACCAGATCCAAGTCGGACATGGCGTCGACGGCTTCGCGCATCTCGTGCGGCGTGGCGACGACGCGCATCGGCAAATCGATGATGTCGGCGTAGGTCCGCAATTGCTCGACGGCCGCGATGCGATAGGTATCGACCGTAATCAAGCCCACGCGGCGTTTGTCTCGCAAGCGAAAATTGGCGGCGAGCTTGGCGATCGTCGTGGTCTTGCCGACGCCGGTCGGCCCGACGAGCGCCACCAGGCGCCGCTTGCCCGGCGCCAGCCGGATCGGGCCGCCGATCGGGATTTCGTCTTCAACCATTTCCGCGAGCCGCGCTTGGGCCGCAGCGAGATCATTCTCGTAGACGCGGCGCCCTGCCGCGTACCGGGCGTCGCTGCGCAGCCGTTCGATCAGGTCGCGGGCGATGTCCTCGCTGATTTCGGCCTCGATCAGATCGGCGTAGAGCCGGAACAGACCGTCGGACCAATCGGCCCCGGCGTGGGGGCGGCTGCGACGGCAGAGCTCCTCTACCAGCGAGTGCAACTCGTCGAGTTGCCCCTTCAATTCGTCGCGAAACATCGCCTTGGCCTCCCACTCGATGCCGGGCGACGATTCGATCGTCGACGTGTTAGCTCCCTCTCCCAGAGGGAGAGGGTTCGCGCTCGCTGCCGCTCCCAGAGGGAGAGGATTGGCCCTCACCCTGCCCTCTCCCAGAGGGAGAGGGTTTTGGGCGGCGCGCTTCGGCAGCCGGCTCGGCACGTTGACTTCTTTCGACGCCACGACCTCGATCTGCCGCGCGCCGCCGAACAGGCCCCGCCAGCCGGCGCCGCGCACCTCGCGCGTTTGCAGCACGGCCGCTTCCGGTCCCAGTTCGCGGCGCACCAGCGCCAAAGCCTCTTGCATCGTCCGGGCGCGGTAGGTCTTTACGTCCATGGAATGGAATCTTGGATTTTAGATTGGGGATTTTGGATTTGGGATCGGCGATTGGGGCAGATGTGTAGGGTGGGGCGCTAGGCCCACGCGGTTTTGGTTCTGGCGCCTTCGTTGACCGTATCCATGATGTGATCCGCTTCCTGGATGACTCGCGTGGGGCTAGCGCAAAATGCCGCTTGGCCGCCCAGTTCGAGGTTGTCTTGGTTTTGTTCCGCCACGTCCGGGGTTTGTGCCTCGTTGTTCTGCTTTTGCGTAGCCCAGGCATTTATGCCTGGGAATTCGTTCAACGCACGTCCGTTTTTTCCCGATTGGCGCCGGGGGTAAACGGCTCGCGGATCCCAGGCATAAATGCCTGGGCTAAGTAAAAAATGCCGCATCCACGCCCTCTCGTTTTCGTAACGTTCGTACTGCTAGCACCTATCTTGTTGACATCTAACTTGTGTAGAACAACGAGCCCGGCGGTGGCGGAGCGGAACTGATTCGACGAGAATCTCAGCTCGCTTTGGTCCTGAAAATCGCTCATTTTGCACAGCCCACCCTACGTCTTGCCCGGAACGGCGTCGGCCACCAGCCCCAACGTTTCGATCTGCGTGTCGCGGGTGATTTCGTTGAAACTCAGAATCACGACTTGCTTCAGTTGCGCGGCGGTCATTTGCCGCAGCGCGGGACGAATCTGCGGGCTGACCAGCAACACGGGCGGATAGCCCTTGGCGGTCAGCTTCTCGATCTCTTTGGCGATCACGCGGATCGTGGCCTCGATGGCCTGCGGCGACATGCGGATGAACAACCCGCGTTCGTTGTGCTCGAAGCCGGCCCGAATTCGATCTTCGAGCGCCGGGTCGAGCGTGACGACGTGCAGGCGATTCGAGGCGTCGCGGTATCGCGAGCAGATGGTGCGGGCCAGCCGGCTGCGGACGGCCTCGGCGAGGAATACCGGGTCCTTGGTGCGTCCGGCGTAGTCGCCGAGCGTTTCCAGAATCGGGCCGAGCTGGCGGATCGGCACTTCCTCGCGCAGCAGCATCTGCAGGATTTGTTGCACTTCGGCGAGCTTCAGCACGCTCGGCACGAGTTCTTCGACGACGGCCGGCGAAGCCTTTTTCAGTTCGTCGATCAGGTGTTTCGTGGCGTCGCGAGTCAGGATTTCGTCGGCGTGTTTGCGGACCACCTCGGTCAGGTGCGTGGCGATCACGCTTTGCGGCTCGACCACCGTGTAGCCCAGCATTTCGGCCTGATCGCGCTGGCCCGGCTCGATCCACACGGCCGGCGTGCCGAAGGCCGGATCGCGGGCGCCGATGCCGGGCATGCGGCCGGAGGTGACGCCCGAGTCGATGGCCAGCAGCATTTGCGGATGGACCGTGTTCTCGGCCACCGGGTTGTCGGCGACCTTCACGCGATAGGCGTTCTGCTCGAGCCGCATGTTGTCGCGAATGCGCACTTTGGGCATCAAAATGCCGATGTCGGCTGCGACGTTCTGCCGTACGCGCTGCACGCGAGCCAGCAGGTCGCCGCCGCGCTTGGGATCGGCTAGCCGGATCAGGCCCACGCCGATTTCGATCTCCATCGGATCGACGACGAGATAATCCTCGATGCGTTCTTCGGGGGCCTTCTTTTCGGCCGCCTGGGCTTGGGCCACGGCATGGGCCTTGGTTCGTTTGCGCTGCCGCGTTTGGATCATCGCGAACCCCAGGCAGGTCGAGGCCAACAGGGCCAAGGGGGCCGTCGGCAGACTCGTGAAGATCAGCACGCCCAGGAAGCCGCCGGCGACCGCCAGGGCCTGCGGCCGCGAGAACAACTGGCCGAAAAACTCGGCCGGCAGATTGACTTCGTTCGTGCTGCGCGTGACGAGCAAGCCGGCGGCCAGCGAGATCAAGAAGGCCGGCACCTGGCTGACCAGGCCGTCGCCGATGGTGAGCTTGGTGAAAATCGCGGCGGCTTGGCTGACGGTCATTCCGTCTTCGATGACGCCGATGAACAAGCCGCCGACGACATTCACGAGGGTAATGACGATTCCGGCTATGGCATCGCCGCGAACGAACTTGCTGGCGCCGTCCATGGCCCCGAAGAAATCGGCCTGCTGCGTGATTTCGGCCCGGCGGCGCTGGGCCTCGCGCTCGTCGATCACGCCGGCGTTGAGGTCGGCGTCGATGGCCATCTGGCGGCCCGGCATGCCGTCCAAGGCGAACCTCGCCGCGACTTCGCTGATGCGCGTGGCGCCCTTGGTGATGACGACGAACTGGATCAACACGATGATCGTAAAAATGATCAGGCCCACGACCAGCTTATCGCCGGCCACGAACTCGCCGAACGAGCGCACGACTCCGCCCGCCGCTTCCAGGCCGTCGCTGCCGGCGCGGGTCAGAATCAACCGCGTGGTGGCGACGTTCAGCACCAGCCGCCCGAGCGTGGAAGCCAACAGCAGGGTGGGAAAAATGCTGAACTCCAGCGGAGTCCGCACGTAGATCGTGGTGAGCAGCATGATCACCGCGACGCAGATGTTGGTCGACAGCAAAAAGTCGAGCAGGTGCGCCGGCAGCGGCACCATGATCACCAGAATGCTGGCGATGATTCCAATCGGCAAAATCAGGTCCGATGAGCGCGCCAGGATCGAATCCTTGCCGGCTCCGGACGCAGCGCCAGGAGGCATCCAATCACTCCCCAAACGTGGCAGCGGCAGCTTGCCGCCGTCGCCTAACCATGCGGCAAGCCGCCGCCACGAACGTGCGAAGCGCGGCAAGCTGCCGCGTCCGCGTCGCGGTCGGAAGTCGCTGGAAAAAGCAAATCGGAAAAAAAGCAGAAGAGGGGCGGAAAACTACTCAAAAGCTTTCCGGGCGTCTAGGTCGATATTCACAGGTCTTGGCGGACTTGACACCCGAGGCCCTTTACGTCAAATCTATCTCCGGCAGTGCTGCACGTTCAGCGGTCCAGGCCATTCATTCGATGAGTGCATCGAATTGGCAAGCGGCCGCTGGAACGGTTCGGGAGTGCAGCGGCCAAGCGGTCCCATTCGGGAGAGGCGGCGGCGTAGAACGTTGGGCAACTTGGGCAAGCGACGTCGTTGCCATAAGTCATCGTCGCCGAGCGGAGGCTCAGGCGGCGGAAATGCCAGCAAGATGCTACCTCGTTGAGGACCAAAATCCGCAGCGAGCGAAATCGAAGGATCGATTTTCATGAATGTCAGACCGTTTCCCGTGCTTCTGCGCTTCGCCTGGGCTGCGACGCTGCTGGTCGCCGGCTGCGAGGTGCGCAGCGGCGGCGACGTGGGGCTGATCGCCGACTTGGCCGACTCTGCCGCGAAGCCGACCGTCGAAAGCTCGCCGGACGTTCCGGCCGGGGCCTCCGTCAATCGAGGGGGCTTGCAGTTCGTCAACGGCTACCATCGCGGCTTTGAGCTGGCCCGCGATCAGCACAAGCCGATGCTGGTCTTCTTCACGGCCGAATGGTGTACCTATTGCCATCAAATGGAGGCCGAAGCCTTCACCGAGGAGCCGGTCGTCAAGCTGGCGAAGCAGTTCGTCTGCATCCTGGTCGACGCCGATTGCGAGCCGAACGTCTGCCACGATTTCCGCGTGAAGGGCTATCCGACGATCCAATTCCTCTCCCCGCGAGGGGTGCCGCTGAACCGCGTCACCGGCAAACAGCCCGCTCGGAAACTCGTGATCCAGATGCAGGCCGCCTTGCAGGCGGTGGCCCGCCGCAACGGCGCCGAAGAAGCGATCCGCCGCTAGGCCCCCCGGCTGCGGCTTGCCCAATTTGACAAGTCGCGGCTAGGATGGAATTTTTCAGCGACTGCAGGCTGTGCGATGGATGGTGGTCTGATGTCGAACGACGCGAGCCCGCCCGCCGGGCAGCGAAAAAAGGCGAAGGCGCGCGAATGGTCCCCTCGATTCTGGACGGGGATGGATTTCTTCGGCTGGATGCGGCTCTTGGCTCGCAACCGGTTCGCCGTGCATTGGAGCTACTGGCCGCAGGCCGCGGCGATCACGCTGCTCAGCTCGTTCAACACGGCCTATCGCTGGTGGTCTTGGCCTTTTGTTGGCTGGCGCTGGCCGAAGACCGAGATCAAGGAAGAGCCGCTGTTCATCATCGGCCACTGGCGCGCCGGCACCACGCTGTTGCACGAATTGATGGTGCTCGACGAGCGGCACGCCTCGCCGACGACCTACGAGTGCATGGCGCCGAACCATTTCCTGCTCAGCGAAAACTTCGCCCGGCGATTTCTTAATTTCCTGCTGCCGGCGCATCGCCCGATGGACAACATGCCCGCCGGCTGGGACCGCCCTCAGGAAGACGAATTCGCGATGTGCAATCTCGGCGCTCCGTCGCCTTACCTGACGATCGCCTTTCCCAACCATCCGCCCCAGGATCAAGAATATCTCACGCTGGAAGGGCTCGATCCGGCCGAACTCGAGCGTTGGAAGCAGACGCTGGTCCGCTTCTTGAAGCAGATCACCTTTCGCACGCACAAGCGGATCGTGCTGAAAAGCCCGCCGCACACCTGCCGCATCAAAACCTTGCTGGAAGTTTTTCCCAACGCGCGCTTCCTGCACATCGTCCGCGATCCGTTCGTGGTCTTCCCCTCGACGGTCAATCTCTGGAAGACGCTCTATCGCAAGCACGGCTTGCAGCCGCCGCGCTATGCGGGGCTCGAAGAGCACGTCTTCGAAACGTTCGAGCGGATGTATCGCAAGTTCGAGGCCGAACGCGGTCTGATCGCGTCCGACCGCTTCTGCGAGATTCGCTACGAGGACCTGGTCAAGGACCCCGTCGGCAACGTCCGAGCCATTTACGAGAAGCTCGGCCTCGGCGGCTTCGAGACCGTGCTGCCCGCGTTGGAGCAGTACGTTGCCAGCACGGCGGGTTATCAGACCAACAAGTACGAGCTCTCGCCCGAGCTGCACGAGCAAATCTCCCGCCGCTGGGCCGGCTTCATTCGGCAGTACGGCTACGAGGGCGAATGCGGAATGCGGAATGCGGAATGCGGAACGGCGGGAAGCAAAGAGCGATAAAGGAGTGCTGTGTCCCCGGCATCGTCGCCGTGGAAAGGAGGCGGGATAATACCCCCATGCACCACCGTTTACAGTTCAGTTTGCGCACGCTGCTGGTAGGACTCACTGCGGCTTGCTTGTTTCTGGGTTGGCCCCTTGAGCGGGCACGACGGCGAGGGCAGGCAGTTGATTCGATCGTGTCCGCCGGAGGACTAGTAAGGTATCAACCTGATGTCGAATGGACAAACAAGGATCCGTGGTGGACGGTTCCCGCGGACCACATGTGGTTCGATATCGAGCAGCGAAAGGTCCGAATCTGGCTTCCCGAAGATGCCGTGCTTGATGCAGCGCTTGGTATAAGTCTGAAGCAGGCGATCCCCATCGACAGGCTAGACATTCAATCGAGGGTCGACGACTGCTCGTTGAGCCATTTGCATGGTATGACAGATGTGCGCGAACTCAATTTAGGGGACACTTGTGGCGTCTCGCAGGATGCTTTGAAGGCGCTTAGAGGCCGTAACAAAACGCGGTCCGATGACAACATCCGCAGACCTACTGATAGTGACTACTGTAATACAAACGTCATACAGATCAGGGACGCGGCAAGCGTCAAGAACGCCTTATGAATGTCCGTCCGCCGCTCCC
>DATKRK010000211.1:0-20622 GCA_035532215.1 Pirellulales bacterium
TAGCAACCGGGCGCGCTTTCTCGCCCTTGCCGGCGATGAATTCGGCATTCATCGGCAACTGCGACTGTTGAAGCGTGTCGCGGTTGTTTTCCGTGGATGCCTTCGCGTCCACGAGTAAAACCTGTGGAAAGATGCCGAATGGGGTTGTCAGCCAACGAACGCGCTTATAGTCGATGAAGCCCGCAAATCGTCGATTGATCGCATAGCACTCGGCAACTTCAAGCGCATACTGCACAATGTCCTCGGCCAGTACGATAACCTCGGTTTCGGAAGCTGCGGCCGTGTGATCGAATATCTCCTTGGCCTCTTTGGAGTATTCCTGAATCGCCTGGACGATTGTGCGAAGCGTCTGCTTCTCGATGGCCTCTAGCTGGTCCATCGTCAAGAGCCGATAGTCCTGCTCCATCCCTGCCTTCCTTTCCCACTCCGTCCTTGGAGTGATGGGGAAGGCTAGCTAGAATTGGCCGTCAGGGCAACGCCGGTTTTCAATTACCGTGCCAAAGCCTAGGCGTCCCGATCCGAGATTAGGACATTACCCTCGGCCCGGCGGGGAGAAGGCTAGTGCTCCGTCAGCCGCTGATTGATGTATGTTCAAGTGATGGGTGGCTGGGTCTGAGCCTGGGCGAAGCCCCAGTACGCTGGGGCATCGCTTCGCTCTGCCGCCAGCCACCCCCGCTGCTTGAAATTATTCCTAGACCTGACAATGCACTAGGCTCTGCCGCCAGCCACCCTGGCCGCTAGCATTCGTCAGATCGTAGTTCTGACAAAGCACTGGTGGCGGGCCGGCGCCGGCGCGATTACGATATGCGGTTGTTCTTGACCATGATCCTTGAACCTCGCACGCCCCACACGCACCTTCTCTCGCCGGAGGCCCGCTGATGCTTCGCTGTTTTTCACTGCTTCTGCCCTGGGCTGTGTTCGCTTGCCTGGCAATGGTTGGAATTCGCCCGTCGGCCGCCGCCGAATTCACGGTCCAGCAACACAAAGGCGGCGTGCTCGTCAAAATCGACGGCCTGCCGTTCACCGACTACCTGACCGAAACCGGCCCCAAACCGATCCTCTGGCCGATCCTCGGACCCGGCGGCGTGGCCATGACCCGAGCCTATCCGATGAAGGATGTCGAAGGCGAAAAGCACGATCATCCACACCAACGCTCGCTGTGGTTCACGCACGGCGACGTCAACGGCGTCGATTTCTGGAGCGAACAAGAGGGGCACGGCTCGATCGTCCACCGCGAGTATCTCGCCCTCGAAGGCGGCCCCGATTCGGCGATCATCGCCACGCGCAACGACTGGGTTGACGCCAAGGGCAAGAAAGTCTGCGAGGACGAGCGTCGTCTCACGTTCGGCATCGGCGAGCACGGGCGGACGATCGACTTCGACATCACGCTTAAGGCCAGCGAAGGCCCGCTCACCTTCGGCGACACCAAAGAAGGCGCGATGGGCATCCGCATTCCGACGGTGATGGACGTCAACAGCAAGAAAGGGGGCCGGATCGTCACCAGCGAAGGCCTGACCGATACGGCCGCCTGGGGCAAGCCCGCCAGTTGGGTCGACTATCACGGCGAGGTCGACAAGCAGCACGTCGGCATCGCCATTCTGAACCACCCCTCGAGCTTCCGCTACCCGACGCGCTGGCACGTGCGCGACTATGGGCTGTTCGCCGCGAATCCGTTCGGGCTGAAAGACTTCGAAGGCAACGACAAGCTCAACGGCAGCTACACCGTGCAAGTCGGCGAGTCGATCGCTTTGCGCTACCGCTTCGTGTTCCATTCAGGCGACGAAAAGGCGGCGGGCATCGCGCGGGCGTTCGAGCAGTACGCCACGGAGAAGAAATAGCGGCGACCGCCGCCGCGATTTTTAGTTCGATAAAACCTCGCCTTCTATTTCGATAACGCCTCGCCCGGAGGTTGGTCATGCGGTCGCCCTCACCCCGGCCCTCTCCCAAAGGGAGAGGGAGAAAAAGAGCCTGCGGCTTCCTGCTCGCGATGTTTTGCCTGTTGCTGCTCGCTGCAACCCCTTGCAGCGCGGCTGACCGCGGCCAGGCGAAAATCTACGTCGTGCTCTGGTTCGATACGGAAGATTACTTGCTTCCGGCCAGCGACGACGCGGCGCTGCGCATCGCCGATTTTCTCACGGGCGAAAAAATCCGAGCGACGTTCAAAGTCGTCGGCGAAAAGGCGCGCACGCTCGAGCGGCGCGAGCGGTTCGACGTGATCGCCGCGCTCAAGAAACATGAGATCGGCTATCACTCGAACTACCATAGCGTACAGCCCAGCCCCGCGATGTATCTTTCCACGCTCGGTTGGGACGACGGCGTGGCCGAGTTCGAGCGCCGCGAAGGGCCCGGCTTGCGCGACGTGCAGCGCATCTTCGACCAGAAGCCAAGTTGCTACGGTCAGCCGGGCAGTTCTTGGGCGCCGCAATCGTTCGGCGCCATCCGGCGTTGGGGCTTGCCAGTCTATCTCGATGCTGGCACTCACGTGCGACTCGACGACAAGCCGCACTACTACTGCGGCGTACTCACTCTGTACAAGTTGGCACACACGCTGCGCACCGGCCTGGGCGGCGAGAACGAATTGTTCGCCGCCCAGGATCGCTTTCAATCGGCCCGGCAGGCGCTGCTCGCCGATGGGGGCGGGCTGGTCAGCATCTATTATCATCCTTGCGAGTTCGTTCACAAACAATTTTGGGACGGCGTCAATTTCGGCCGCGGCGCGAATCCGCCGCGTTCGGCCTGGAAGCCGCCGCCGGCCAAGACGCCCGCGGAGAGCCGCTTGGCCTACGACAACTTCGAGCGTTACATCCGCTTCATCCGCGGCTTCGCCGAAGTCGAGTTCATCACCGCAACGCAAGCGGCGAAGCTCTACCGCGATCGGGCCCAAGACCGCGAATTCGGGCCGAGCGAATTGAAAGCGATCGCCGCCGCGGTCGCCGCCGACGCGAACTTTCAGCGACACGGCGATTACGCGCTCGCCGCCAGCGAAGTTTTTTGGCTGTTGAACGAATACGTCGCTCGGGCGGCGGCCGGCGAAAAGCCGGCAAAACTCGTGCTCGAACAAACGCCCTTAGGGCCCGCCGAGCCGACGCCGCAACTCGCCGCACCCGTAACGACCGATGCCAGCCAGTTCGCCCGCACGGCCGCCGACGTTTCCGCGTTTCTCGCCCGCCACGGCCGGTTGCCGCCGACCGTTTGGCTCGGCAGCCTCGGCGTGCCGCCCGAATCGTATCTGCCGGCCTTGGCCCGCGAAGCGAGTCGATTGCTCGATGGCAAGCCGCTTGCAGACTCGATCGAACTGGCGCCCGCCCGGCTTGCGGCCGCCGGCTATGTGGCCGACGACGGGCCGAATCTCTGGGGCTGGGTCATCTTTCCGCCCGGCTTTCGCGCGCCGGGCATGATGGAGTTGGCCAAACGACAGGCCTGGACGATCAAGCCGGCGATCTTGGGCGGGGATGATTGATCGGCAATCGCCAGAATTGCACTGGCATGGAAGGACCGTGCGCGATAGCATCTAATTAGCATTGAATTGAGTGTTAAGTGCGCGAGGAGTTTGACGTGCTGAATCTTGCCAAAGGAATCGACTCCCTAACGAATTTCAAGCGGCAGACTGCCGATTTCCTGACCCGGCTGCACAAAACCGGCGAGCCGGTGGTGTTGACTGTCAATGGGAAGGCTGAAGTGGTCGTCCAAGACGCCGCAGCCTATCAACGTTTGGTTGAAGCCGCCTGCAAAGCCGATCGTGAAGAAGCGGTCGCGGCAATCCGAGCCGGGCTCGCCGACGTCGCCGCTGGCCGTACCAAGCCCGCCCGAGCTGCGCTTAAGGCTTTGGCGAAAAAGTATGGAATTCCTGACGGAAAGCCGACGTGAAGTATCAGGTTCGGTTGACGCTCAAGGCAGAGCAGGACATCACAAGCATTCTTGACTGGTTTCACGAGCAGACTGCGCCGGCAGCAGGGGTGAAATGGCTCGCGAACCTAAAACTAAGCATCGAGAATAGAATAACATCCCAATACTCGGCGGCTCGGAAACCCAATAGCCAAGCGATTGCGGATGATTCGAGTCGAATTTGGGAGGCGACCCAATTCAGGGCGCTAATTCGTCAAGGCGCTATTCGTACGTCAGGCGAGTGCTGGAAGCACGGCGTGCATTTTGGACGGGCGGGCAACACGACTCGCCGCGAGGCCATTACGGGTTCCTCTTCTCTGATCTCGCGGAAAAACGTCTCCCTCGGGCGAGCCGTCGGAGAGCAAGCATTCAAATGCTCCCAAACTCCGAAAAACCGGAACAGAGAAGAGGAACCCGTAAACACCGAAGAATGAGTTCCCGCCTACCCTACCGGTCAGACGCCATATCGCCAAGCGACCTTTAGGGAGTTCGCCAAATTCAGAGCTTCCCTGTTTCCTCTCCCGCCTTATCGGTTAAACTCAGCTTCGCTCGGCTGTTTTCAGGCGACGCCGAGCGTAGGAATTCCCATCGCAGCGCTCAGGAGGCTTTTGTCATGACGACGCAGTTGGCGAAGACGCGCCCCAGCGGACGGCTGTCGCTCAAGGATCGACTCTCGCGACTCACGTTTCTCGAAGCCAGCAAGCTGCTCGGCCCCGACGGCAAGAAGCTGATCCAGCGCAGCGCCAACCTTTGGGATTTCAAGATCGAGCGCGACGTTTACCTGGGCGACGATCTGTTCCGCCTGCGGTTTCCCGGCGAGACGGTCGAAGGCCAGCCGCTGGTGGTCACGATCACGCTGATGGCCGAAGCCCTGCAGCGGCTGCACTACAACTGCACGGCTTGTTCCGAAGCCTGCGAGCACGCGGGAGCGGCGTTCTCTCTGATTCTGGAAGACAAGCTGGCTCTCGGTCTGGCCGCGGCGCCGCAAGAGCGCGTGCCGATCGAAAGCCTCGACGAAGAGGCCTTGGTCGAAAAAGCTCTGGCCGAACGGGCCGAGCGGGCCAAGGCCGAGAAAATGACGGTCGCGTCGAAAGACCCCGCACAGCCTTGGACCGACTACGTGGTCACTAACCGCGTCAGCGGCAAGAGCTACCGCGTGGCCTTGCGCGGCGTGCAGCCGGGCGAGTCGTATTGCTCCTGCCCCGACTTCCGCACCAACACGCTCGGCACGTGCAAGCACATCCTGCACGTGCTGGGCAAGGCGAAACGCAAGTTCACGGCCGCCCAGTTGAAGCGGCCCTATCGCCGCCAGCGGCTAGGGCTGCACCTGCGTTACGACCACGATGTAACGTTGCGGCTGCTCGTGCCCGACCGCCTCGACGATGAGGCGGCCAAGATCATCGCCCCGATCAAGGACCGGCCGATCGAAGACCTGCACGACCTGACGCAGCGATTGGGGAAGCTGCAAAAGCTCGGCCGCGAGGTCTCGGTCTATCCCGACGCCGAGGAGTTCATCGAGCAGCGACTGTTCGAGCGGCGGATGCGCGAAAAAATGGCCGAAATCCGCAGCGATCCGAACGATCATCCGCTGCGCACGGCGCTGCTCAAGACGCCGCTGCTGCCGTATCAGATGGACGGCGTGGCCTTCGCCGCGGGCGCCGGCCGGGCGATTCTGGCCGACGACATGGGCCTGGGCAAAACGATCCAAGGCGTGGGCGTCGCCGAACTGCTGGCTCGCGAGGCCGAAATCAGCAAGGTGCTGGTCGTCTGCCCGGCCTCGCTCAAATCGCAATGGCGAAATGAGATTCACCGCTTCTGCGACCGCGACGTGCAGCTCATCGGCGGCGCCGCGCGCGAACGTCACGGGCAGTACGGCAACGACTGCTTCTTCACGGTTTGCAACTACGAGCAGGTGCTGCGCGATATTCTGGCCGTCGAGTGCGTGAAGTGGGATTTGATCATTCTCGACGAAGGCCAGCGGATCAAGAACTGGGCGGCCAAGACCAGCAATGTCATCAAAAGCCTGAAGTCTCGCTTCGCGCTGGTGCTCTCGGGCACGCCGCTCGAAAACCGGCTCGACGAACTCTACTCGGTCGTGCAATTCATCGACGACCGGCGGCTGGGGCCCGGCTTTCGCTTCTTCAACAAGCACCGCATGGTCGACGAAAAGGGCAAGGTGCTGGGCTACAAGAACCTGGGCGAGCTGCGCGAAACGCTCAAACCCGTGCTGTTGCGCCGCACGCGCGAGAGCGTGCGGCTCGAGCTGCCGCCGCGCACGACCGAGATCGTCCGCATCGCGCCGACCGATGAACAACTCGTGCTGCACAACTCGCACATGCAGGTGGTCAGCACGATCACGCGAAAGAAATTCATCACCGAGATGGACCTGCTGCGGCTGCAAAAGGCGCTGTTGATGTGCCGCATGGCGGCCGACAGCACCTACCTGGTCGACAAGCAAAAGCCCGGCTATTCGACCAAGCTGGCCTATCTCGACGAACTGTTCGAGCGGCTGTTCGAGGAACAGGGCCGCAAGGTGGTGCTGTTTTCGGAATGGACCACGATGCTCGACCTGATCGAGGCGCTGCTCAAGAAGCGCAAGCTCGAATTCGTGCGGCTCGACGGCGGCGTGCCGCAAAAGCAGCGGCAGGCGCTGGTCCACAAGTTTCAGACCGACGCCGACTGCAAACTGTTTTTGACGACCAACGCCGGGTCGGTGGGCTTGAATCTGCAAGCGGCCAACACGGTGATCAATGTCGATCTGCCCTGGAATCCCGCGGTGCTCGAGCAGCGGATCGCCCGGGCGCACCGCATGGGACAAAAGCGCGAGGTGCAGGTCTTCGTGCTCGTGACCGAAGAGACGATCGAGGAGCGACTGCTGGGCACGATCGCCGCCAAGAAGGACCTGGCGCTGGCGGCGCTCGACGTCGAATCGGAAATCGAGCAGGTCAACTTGCACAGTGGCATGGAGGAACTCAAGGGCCGCCTGGAAATTCTGCTCGGCGCGAAGCCCGAGGCGCCGATCGACGAATCGGTCAAACGGGCCGCCGCGGCCCCAGCGGAACGCACGTTGGGCGAAGAGCATCGCGAGCGCGTGGCGGCTGCCGGCGGCGAACTGCTGGGCGCCGCGTTCAAGTTCCTCGGCGAGCTGGTTTCGCAGCAGCAAACGCCGGCGCCTTCCGAAGCGTTGGTCGCGAATCTGCGCACCGGCCTCGGCGCCTGCGTCGAAGACGGCGGCGACGGCAAGCCGCGGCTGACGGTCACGCTGCCCGACCGGGCGGCGCTGGAGAGTTTGGCCCAGACGCTGGCCACGCTGCTAGCGGCGGGCGGGGGGAAAACGTAGGTCAGGCTTTCCAGCCTGACGTCAGGCTGGAAAGCCAGCCCTACGATACACGGCGGCCAGGAGTGAGCAGGGAGTCCCGATGGCGGCCATCTTGCAAGTCGAAACCTTCGCCGTCAACTTTCCGGTGGAAGGCCGCTTCAAGTTTTTCGAGCAGCCCGCCGGCCGCCCCTCGGGCCGCCCGAGCGTGGTGGTCAAGCTCACGGCCGACGACGGCACGGTCGGCTGGGGGCAAAGCGTGCCGTCGCCGCGCTGGAGCTACGAGACGCTGGAAACGGTCGAATCGACGATCCGGCTCTACCTGGCGCCGGCGCTGTTGGGCCGCGATCCGCTCGACTTCGAGCCGCTCTGGGCCGCGATGAATCGCGAGATCGCCCCCAGCTTTTCCACCGGTCAGCCGATTTGCAAAGCGGGCGTCGAGCTGGCGCTCGTCGACCTGGCCGGCAAGCTCGCTCGGCAATCGGCGGCGGACCGCTTGGGCCGCTTGCGCACCGAGCGGGTTACGCTCAGTTGGACGCTCAACCCGCGCTCGGCCGCCGAATTGGACGAGTCGATCGCAGCGGCTCACGCGCGCGGCTATCGCCACTTCAACCTGAAGGTGGCGCCCGACGCCAGGCAAGACCTTGAATTCTGCCGGCGGTTGAAACGGCAAACTCCCGACGGCCACGTCTGGGTCGACGCCAACGGCGGTTTCGATGAGGCGGCGGCGCTCGATCTGGCGCCGCGGCTGGCCGATCTGGGCATCGCCGCTTTCGAGCAACCCTTGCCCGCCAATCGTCTCGGCGGCTATCGCCGGCTGAAGCGGCAAGGGGCGCTGCCGATTCTGATGGACGAAGGGATCGTCTCGCACGTCGAGTTGGAGGAGTTCATCGAGCTGGGCCTGTTGGACGGCGTGGCCGTCAAGGTTGCACGCTCCGGCGGGCTGACCGAAAGCTGGCGGATCGTCGAAACGCTCGAGCGCGAAGGTTTGCTGCTTTACGCCAGCGGACTGACCGATCCCGATCTGTCGCTGGCCGCTTCACTCCTGCTCTTTGGCGCCGCAGGTTTGGCCGTGCCCGCCGCGCTCAACGGCCCGCAATATCTAACGACGAGCATCCTCGAGCGGCCGCTTGTCGCCGAGCAGGACCAAATCAGCGTTCCCAAGGGGTTCGGCCTCGGCGTGGAAGTCGATGAGGAGGCGTTGCAGCGGCATTTGCTCGCCGGGGGTTAGTCCGTTGGCGCGAGACCGCGCGCCGTCTGCTAGAATGGCAGATCGCACTCCGGCTTCGCGTATCTGGCCGGAGCGATTGCCAAACCGATTCTGGATCCCTACCGCCGATGTCGCGAGTTGCTTGCTGGTCGTTTTTGGCCTCGTCGCTTCTTGTCCTTACCGCGCCGCTGGCGGCGGAGGAAATCGATTTCGCCCACGACGTGGCGCCGCTGCTGAATCAGTATTGCGGCAAATGCCATACAGGCGAGGAGAAGAAAGGCGGGCTGTCGTTCAATACGCGGCAATCGCTGTTGTCCGGCGGCGAGTCGGGGCCTGCGGCGGCGCCGGGCAAAAGCGGCGAGAGCGAACTGCTGGCGCGGATCGTCTCGGACGACGACGATTTCGAAATGCCGCCCGAGGGCCCGCGCATGCCGGCGGAAAAAGTGGCACTCGTGCGCGCCTGGATCGACGCGGGCCTGCCCTGGGAAGACGGCTTCACGTTCGGCAAGCGCGCCTATGAGCCGCCGCTACGGCAGCGCCGGCCCGATCTTCCGCCCGCAGTCGATGGCCGCACCAACCCGGTCGATCGGATCATCGACGCTTATCTTGCCGAACGCAAATTGCCCCGGCCCGAGGCCGTCGACGACGGCGCCTTCGCGCGGCGGGCCTATCTCGACCTGATCGGCCTGCTGCCAACGCCCGAAGAGCTGCAAGCGTTTGTCGACGATCGCGGCAGTAATAATAGCGGCAGTGACAAGCGCACGCGGCTTGTGCAAGAGTTGCTCGCCCGCGACGTCGATTACGCCGAGCACTGGCTGACGTTCTGGAACGACCTGCTGCGCAACGATTACACGGGCGCCGGCTTCATTACCGGGGGCCGCAAGCAAATCTCGAAGTGGCTCTATGAAGCTCTGGTTACGAACAAGCCCTACGACCAGTTCGCCCGCGAGCTGATTGCCCCGCCGACGCCCGAAAGCGCCGGGTTCGGCGAAGGCATTCGCTGGCGCGGCGATGTCAGTGCCGGGCAGACGGTCGAGATTCAATTCGCCCAAAGCGTGGGGCAGGCGTTGTTGGGCATCAACTTGAAATGCGCCTCGTGCCACGACAGCTTCATCGACCGTTGGAAGCTCGAAGAGTCTTACGGCCTGGCAGCCGTGTTTGCCACGCGGCCGCTGGAGATTCACCGCTGCGACAAGCCGATCGGCAAACAAGCCGTCGCCGGCTGGTTGTTTCCAGAATTGGGCCAGGTCGATCCCGCGGCGCCGCAGCCCGAGCGGCTCAAGCAGTTGGCGGCGCTGATGACGCACCCCGAAAACGGGCGATTTACGCGGACGATCGTCAATCGCCTTTGGCAGCGATTGATGGGCCGTGGCATCGTGCATCCGGTCGACGCCATGCAGAGCGAACCTTGGAGCGCGGACCTGCTCGACGAGTTGGCCGTTTACTTGGCCGATAGCGGCTACGATCTGAAGCAGACGATCGAACTGATCGCGACCTCGCAGGCTTATCAATCTCAGGTCGAAGCGGCGCCGCAGGGCGCCGACGAGCAAAGCTACGTCTACCGCGGCCCGCGCGGCAAACGCATGACGGCCGAGCAGTTCGTCGATGCCGTCTGGCAACTCACGGGCCAAGCCCCGGCCCGTTACGACGCGCCCGTGCTGCGCGGCAAGCCGAATCCGCATGTGGCGCAGGCTGGACTGACGGGCAAGTGGATCTGGTCGCGCGCCGATGCGTCGCAAGCGGCGGCCGGCGAAACGGTCGTGTTCCGCAAGCAGTGGAACTTGAAGAGCGTCCCGCAGCAGGCCGTGGCGGCGATCTCGTGCGACAACAGTTACGAACTATTCGTCAACGGCCAGCGCGCAGCGGCGGGCGACAATTGGCAGCAGCCCGGCGCCGTGCTGTTGGCCAATCGCCTGAAAGCCGGCATGAACGAACTGTTGATCGTCGCCAAAAACGGCGGCCAGGGCCCGAACCCGGCCGGGTTGTTCTTCGAGGCCCGGCTGTTCGACGCCGAAGAGGCGATCGAGACGATCGCCAGCGATGCTGCATGGCAATGGACCGCGCAGCAGCCCGAGCGCAACGGCCGCTTCAAGACCGAGCCGGCCGATTGGCAGCCGGCCGCCTTGGTCGAACGGCCCGAGGTTTGGGCGGCCAGCCTGGAGGCGCCGCTGACGCAGACGCTCGATCAGGCAGGCCAAGCGGCCGGTTTGATGGTCCGCGCTTCGCTGGTGAAAAGCGATTTTCTGATGCGCTCGCTCGGGCGGCCCAACCGCGATCAAATCGTCAGCGTGCGGCCCGACGAGCTGACGACGCTCGAGGCCATCGACCTATCCAACGGGCAGCAACTGGCCGACATGCTAACCCGCGGCGCCCGGCGATTGGTCGCGCGGCCGTGGCAATCGCCGCGGAAGTTCATCGCTTGGCTCTACCAGTTCGCCCTCAGCCGCCAGCCGACGGCGGACGAAGCGAACATTCTCGCCGAAGCGGTCGGGCCGGCGTTGACCCAACAGAACGTCGAAGACGTGCTCTGGAGCGTGATCATGCTGCCGGAGTTTCATTTGGTTCGCTAAGCGCGGCGAGGGGCGATCCTCGGCTAAGGACCGAGGATTGAATAACCTCCCAAACTGTAGAGAGCCGCGGTGATTTATATTTCGGCCGATTTATTTATATCGCCGCGCGCGGCGCGCGTGCGAATCGGCGCCGCGTCGCAGGATCCTCCGAGAAAACAAGGGTTTCGCGCCGCGTGGGGCCATCGGGCGGCGGCCAAACCAGGGCATTTCATGCCCGATCGGCGCCCATTTGGCGGCCGCGTTGACGCATATCCATAAATCACCGCGATCGGCGTTTTCGCCTGCGGGCCGAGATTTCGGCCTTCTCTTGCGTCGCGGACGTTTATGATTTCGTGGGGCGTATCAATCATGAGTTTTCGCTTTCCAAGGCGGGTTTTCGGCCGCCAACTGCGTGAGTTCGGCAAGCGGCGCTCGAAAGCGGCGGCGCCAGCCGTCGAACGACCTCGCGCTGGCTCTGGCCCGCCGGGCAAACCGACCATATCGCCCCGGCGGCTTGCTCGCAATCGCCAGCGATTCAATCCCCGCTGCCAAGCCTTCGCCGCCGCGAATCGGACTAGGGTATCAGCCGCCAGAAAATGCGGCGAATGAGCCAGACTGCCAATCCGACGGCAGCGCAAAACGCGCCAATGACGAATGGCCAGGCGACAAACATCAAGAATAGATAGAGCCAAGCGCCCCCGAGCTCGCCCATGTCTTCCATATCTTGGGGGTCGTAGCTGGCCAGCCCAACGACTTCCATGAAGATCGCGCCGACGACGAAACCGCCGATGACCGAGCCTTGCCACGTCCCTGGGAGGGTCGTCGGGATGATGCTGGATGGCGCGGCGCCTACGTCCTCGCGCGGCGCCTGAAACGGATTGCCGGTTTCCGCAACGACGTCCGCCATCACCACGTCGCTCAACCGATCGACTTCTGCTTGCGTCATCGGCTCATAAACGCCGCGGGCGAGGTTGAAGGCTCGATACAGGCCCTGGTTTTCGATGATCCGTGCGGCTATGTCCGCTTCGGTCGCCGGCAAGATGTTTTCTCGGCCCAACCGATCGAGCCGTTGGGAATGAGCAAGAATCAAATCGTCGATCGACTTGCCGGGCAGATGCCAGATGTCGAAATCGGGCGGCGGATCGGCGCGACGCGGTTCGCTGTGCGTGAGCAGTCGTCGCGTTTGCGTGCGAGAACCCAGTCCCAAGCTAGTCCCCTCTCCCGCGCCGATCTTCAGCCAGCCCACGTTGGCAAGCGACATTCCGTCGGCGCTGATTAGCACCGCCGTACAATCTGCGATGTCGCCCAGGTACAGGACCTTGTGACAAAACACAAAACGAAACCCATGTCGCTCGACGGCTGCGATCGCGGCCCGAAGCACCTCTCGCGGACGGTCCGGCAGCGAGTCGAGCTCGACGAATTGCGGAGAATCCGGAAACGCAAAACCGGAGGTCGGAGGCGTCTGAACATTGAACCATTTGCGCCACACGGCCTGCGCAAACGGCCACGGCCCGCGACCCGACATCCGCCACAATTCGCGGCAGCTGAACCGATTCGGATTGAGTTTGTACCAAGTATTCATGCCAATCGGTTCCCTGAAACTATGCACCGCAGTCGTTCGAATCCCCGTTGCTCGCAAGCGCGTCCGGCGGCAGCATTGGCTTTAACTTCCAGCCGCATCCTGCGTCTTCTTCGCCTTGTTCCGTTCGGAAATGCCCCGTCGTCTCAACCACGCTGCAAAGCTCACCGCGCCGCCCAGAAGGCCCATCAAAAACGGCAACGAAAGAACCATTCCGAAATCAGTCTCCCATTGTTCGACCGCCTTGTAGACTGAATAAGGAATTTGATTTTGCAATAAGATCATGCCGCCGAGCATCCCGGCGACGAAACCGCCGCCCGTCGCCCCCCACCAAGTGTCCTTGGGAGGCGGTCGATTCGGCGGAGCGGGCGGAGCGGGCTGAGGCTTTTCGTTGTGCTTGATCGCTGGTCGAATTTCGTCCAGATACTGCGGCGCCTGATAAGGATTATTTTCCGCCGCAGCGCCAACGCGTGTCATCGTGCCGCTTAGCCAGTCGATTTCTTCCTGCGTCATCGGCTCATAAACGCCGCGAGCCAGATTAAAGGCGAGAGTCCGCTGCTGATTCTCCAGGATGCGCTCGGCGGCGTCGGTTTCGGTTGCGCGCTGAATTCGCTCGATGCCTCGGCGGTCGAGCCGCAAAGCATGCAGAGCAACAATTTCATCGATCGACTTGCCCGGAAAATGTAACTTTTCGAGCTCCGGCGGCCCGTCAATCGTGTAGGTGCTGTTGCTCGTGATCAGGCGTCTTTCCTCGCAACGCGAGCCTGCGACAAAGCTGGCCGACGCATTGCGGCCGCCCGCCGTGACCCAGATGGCCGCGCCGAGCGTCGTGCCGTCGGCACTTAACAGTACCGCCGAATAGTCCTTGATTTCGCCCAGAGTTGAACGCTGCCAGCAGAACAGCGGCCGAAAACCGAGATTTTCAGCTTGAGAGATGATTTCTCCTAGCACCTCCCGAGCGCGCCCGGGAAGCTTTTGAAATTCGACTAGCTCCAGCGATTCGGGAAATGCGAAACCCGACGTCGCCGGAAACGGAACATTGAACCATTTGCGATACACGGCCTGCGCGAACGGCCACGCCCTGTGCCGAGCAAGCCGCCACAGCTCGCCGTAGGTAAGTCGATTCGGGTTGACTTTGTACCAAACCGTCATGCGTGTCGGTTCCGAGATCGCGGTTGCCAAAAGGCTTGGTCAATCCAAAGATGTTAGCGCCGCTCGGTCCTTCGCACGTCGCCAAGACAGCCAGCCAAGGAACGCCCCGGCAAGGGCGGGCAAGAAAAACCAGCCATAATAATTAGCGACCAGCCACAGCAGCTCCGCACGGTTCGGATTGACGGGCGCGGCGGCCGGCTGCCGAAACAACAACCCGGCAAGAGCGCCAAGCAGACCGCCGTAGCAGGCGCCGTTGAACATCGCGCGCCAGACCGACCGCCGCCGCGGCGCCGTCGCGACTTCATGGGACAGCGGCGAGCGGAACGGGTTGTCGCTCGGCTCGGGAACCAGTTCGGCCTTGACGATCGTCAAGCGGTCGATTTCGGCCTGGGTCATCGGTTTGAGGGCGCCGCGGGCCATCAAGTACGCATGCGTGCGGCGAAGCTGCTCGTTCAGTTCCTCGGGCAACTGTTCAGGCGCCAGCGTGACGGCCGCCTCCTCGCCGAGCCGTTCGAGCAGTTGCTGGTGGCGCGAGAAAATCTCTGCGACCGAGGCGCCGGGAAGCGAGAACAAATGCATACCGGGCGGCAAGTGGCCGCTACGACGCACGTTTGACGTGCTGTAGATGTCGCCATTTTCGAACCGTGTCGCGAACGAACAGCCGCACTCGATGTTTTTGCCCATGTGGCTCCAGAACGCCGCGCCCCTGATTCGGCCGCCGGCGTGCAGCATGCTCGCGAGATAGCTCTCGGCGTCGCCAAGATTCTCCGTCGAGAAACAATACGCCAGGCGAAACGAATGCTTGCCGCATTCGTCGATGACCGCGCGCAATGCTTGTTGGGCCTTGGACGGCAATTCGTCCAATTCGACGGGTTCAAGCGTCTGGTTAAGCGGGAACCCCGTGACGGGCGGCGGATTGTAACGCAGCAATTTGAGAATCGCCGCCAGCAAAAAAACGAGCACGCCGGGCGAAGCCGACCACAGCAAACCCCAGGAACATGGCCGCAGGTCGAACTTGTACCAGACCTTCATGGGGATTCGCTCGCGAAAGGAACCTGAACTGGTTGAAAATGGCGCCGGTCAAACGCCGCCGCGAAGCACCGAGGATTAAATAAGTTCCCCATACTGCTGCAGGGCGCCTGGCGGCAGAGCGAAGCGATGCCCCAGCGACCTGGGGCTTCGCCTAGGCTCAGCCCGCAGGCACCCACGTTTTGCATTAGGAACTTAATTAACACTCGATGCCGATCTCGACACCCGCCAGCTTATCGGCCGAAATTCGCCCGGACAACCCGCGCGGCGTGCGCCGCAGGGGCGGCAAATTCGAGCGCGCCGGAGTTGCTTGGCATCGAGAATAGAATAACATCCCAATTTGGATGCGCGGGCAACACGTTGTATATAGGGGAGTTGTTTATTCCTCGGTGCGTAGAAGGCGGCTGGCAAAGAGATACGAGGATGAGCGAGCGGATTTGCACCGGCAACGCTTGGCGCCAGCTTTAGAGATCGTCCTGCTTTTTGGAGGACGAGGCAAGACGCCAAGCCGGCGCCATTACGGGTTCCTCTTCTCTGTTCCGGCTGCGGCAGACGCTGTTGCCGGCAAGTCAAGTTGCATCGAGAATGATCACGTGCGAACGAAATCTGCAACTCGGAACCATCCGGAACAGAGAAGAGGAACCCGTAATCCGATGCCGCGGCAACGACGAATTCAACATCGGAATTTCATCCACTCCTAACGGCGCGTACATCATGCTGAATCCCCCGCGTTCCGCGCGAATCCGATTGCCGTTGCTCGCTTGGCTTTGCTGTTACTGCTATCAGGTCGCATTGGCCGAAAACTGGCCGCAATGGCGCGGGCCGCGCGGCGATAGCACGAGCGACGAGCAAAACCTGCCGCTCGTCTGGAGCGAGGCCCGCGGCATCGCCTGGAAAGTCGAGTTGCCCGGCTGGGGCGCGAGCACGCCGGCCGTCTGGGATGACGCGATCTTCGTCACCTCGCAACAAGACGACAAGCTGCTGCTGGTGCGGCTCGATCGGGCCAAAGGCCAAACGGTCTGGTCGCGGCAGATCGGCGCGGCCCAGACGCCGCGCACCGGCACGCCGCGCAGCGAACAGAAATTCCACCAATTGCACAACAACGCCAGCCCTTCGCCCGTGACCGACGGCGAAGTTGTGGTCGCGCACTTCGGCAACGGCGACCTGGCGGCCTTCGACTTCGACGGGAAGGAGCTGTGGCGCCATAATCTGCAGCGCGAGTACGGCGCCTATACGATCTGGTGGGGCCACGCCAACAGCCCCGTGCTGTTCGACGACTTGGTGATCTCGGTCTGCATGCAAGACTCGCTCGCCGATCTCGGCAAGCCGCCGGCGCCGAGCTACCTGGTGGCCCACGACAAGCAGACGGGCAAGGAGCGCTGGAAGTCGAGCCGCACGACCAAGGCCAACGCCGAAGAGTGCGATTCGTACACCACGCCGCTCGTTTACAAAACCGGCGATCGCTGGGAATTGCTGGTGATGGGCGCCAACCAGCTCGACGCGTACGACCCCGCATCGGGCCGGCAACTCTGGTTTCTGCCGGGCATCGTCGGCGGGCGGACGATCACCGGGCCGACCGTCGGCCACGGCATGGCGTTCGTCACCCAAGGCATGCGCAAAGACCTGCTGGCCGTGAAACTCGGGGGCGAGGGCCAGCGGACGCGGCGCGACGTGGTTTGGAAAGAGACCGAAGCCACGCCCGACACTTGCTGCCCCGTGCTGTGGCGCGATCTGCTATTCACCATTTCCGACAACGGCGTGGCCAAGTGCTTCGACGCCTATACGGGCAACCAGAATTGGAAGAAACGCTTGCCGGGCGACTACAAGGCCTCGCCCGTGGCCGCCGAAGGGCGGATTTACTTTCTCAACCTGCACGGCCTGATGACGGTCGTCGCCGCCAACGACCGCTACGACCGCCTGGCCGAAAACCAGCTCGACGACGACACCACCGCCTCGCCCGCCATCTCGAACGGGCGGATTTACGTGCGCGGCAAGAAGTTCTTGTACGCGTTCGAGAAGAAGTGAGCGGTCAAACTCCCTCTCCCTTTGGGAGAGGGTCGGGGTGAGGGCAAAACGAAACAGACGCCGGCCCTCACCCAGCCTCTCCCAGAGGGAGAGGAGCCGAACCAAAAACCCTCTCTCCCTTTGGGAGAGGGAACTTCGATCCCACCGCACGTCCGACAACATGAAGCGCGTTGCCTGGCTGACCGATATCCATCTCAACTTTCTTTCGCCCGAAGAATCGCGGGTGTTCCTCGATAACGTCGCCGCCGCAGAGCCGGATGCCGTGCTGATCGGCGGCGATATCGCCGAGGCGCCCGACGTTTCGCAGAAATTGGAAACGATCGCCCGGTCGCTGACTTGCCCGGTCTATTTCGTGCTGGGCAATCACGACTTCTACTTCGGCTCGATCCGCCAGGTCCGCGAAGACGTCGTGCAAGTATGCCGCCAGGCGCCGCACCTCGTTTGGCTGACGGCCGCCGAGGCGATCGAGCTGACGCCGACGGTCGGGCTGTGCGGGCACGACGGCTGGGCCGACGCCCGGTTGGGCGACTACGAGCGCTCGCTGGTGATGATGAACGACTATCGGCTGATCGAAGAGTTGGCCGGCGTCGGCAAAGCCGCGCGTTGGCCGTTATTAAGGGCCCTGGGCGATGCAGCCGCCGAGCACGTGCGGCGCGTGCTGCCCAAGGCGCTCGATCGCTACCCGCACGTCGTCTTCCTGACGCATGTGCCTCCCTTGCGCGAGGCCTGCTGGTATCAAGGGCAGATCTCCAGCGACGAATGGCTGCCGCACTTTACCTGCCTGGCGGTCGGGCAGGCGCTCGTCGAGATCATGCGACAGCGGCCCGAACGCAAACTAACCGTGCTTTGCGGCCATACGCACAGCTCGGGCGAAACCTGGCCGCTGCCGAACGTGCGGATTCTCACCGGCAGCGCCGAGTATGGACGCCCGGAGATCCAGCAAATGTTCGAGTTCGAATAGTGCAGTGTTTCGAATCGAGCGTCGCCAAGACTCCGAACAAGCGAAGAAGAGAGCCACGGATGGAACACGGATCGGGAAGAATAAGAACAGAAGGCAACGAAGGTAACAAGGAAATAAAAACTTCGTTACCTTCGTTGCCTTCTGTTCCAAAAAAACATCCGTGTTCGATCCGTGTTCCATCCGTGGCCAAGTTGCCTCGCAATTCGCCAATCGACGCGCAAGCGCCAAACTAATTCGTCGCTCCAACAAATGCGCTACGCCTCGCCCAAGGCGCAAGAAAAACGGCCGCGATCTGATAGACCGCGGCCGTTTAGTGAAAACCTGGTTTTCAAGCGGCGTTTACTTGGCGCCGACCAGATCCGCTTTCTTCTTGTCGGCGATGATCGTCTCTTGAATGCTCGCCGGGACGCGGCGGTATTTCGAGAACTCCATCGTGAACGTGCCTTGGCCTTGCGTCATGCTGCGCAGATCGGTCGAATAGCCGAACGTTTCGGCCAGCGGCACCTCGGCCTCGATCGTGGCGGTGTTGCCCATCATTTCGGTCGAAACGATCATGCCGCGGCGGCTGGTCAGCTCGCCGGCCACCGAGCCTTGGAAGTTGGCCGGCACTTCGACTTCGAGCTTCATCACCGGTTCCAACAACACCGGTTTGGTCTTCAAGAACGTCTCGCGGAAGCAGTTGCGAGCGCAGATCTGGAACGCCATGTCCGAACTGTCGACGTCGTGATACGAGCCGTCTTCGAGCACCGTTTTGACGCCCACGATCGGGTAGCCCGCCAGCGGTCCCTTCGACAGCGAATCGCGGAAGCCCTTCTCGACCGAGGGGATGTATTCGCGCGGAATGCGCCCGCCGACCACATCGTCCTCGAATTCGTAATTCTCTTCCTCCGAATCCTCGGGCAGCGGCAGCATTTTGCCGACGATGTGGGCGTACTGGCCCGAACCGCCGGTCTGCTTCTTGTGCTTGAAGTTGTATTCGGTCTCCTTGGTCGGCGCCTCGCGGTAGCTGACCTTCGGAGCGCCGACTTCGACCTCGACCTTGTACTCGCGGCGGATGCGCTCGACGTAAATGTCGAGGTGCAATTCGCCCATGCCGGCGATCACCGTCTCGCCCGTCTCTTCGTCGCTGGCCACGCGGAAGGTCGGGTCTTCCTTGACGAACCGCTGCAAGGCCTTGCTCAGGCGGTCGGCGCCGTCGCGGCTGGCCGGGTTGATGGCCATCTTGATGACCGGTTCGGGCACGAACATGCTTTCCAGCGTGCAGTATTTGTTTTGCGACGCGTAGGTGTCGCCGCTGGCGCAATCGACCCCCATCACGGCCACGATGTCGCCGGGGCCGGCCGAATCGACTTCTTCGCGCTTGTCGGCGTGCATCCGCACGATGCGGCTGAAACGCTGCTTCTGGCTGGTGCGCTGGTTGAAGTAGGTTTCGCCCTTGGCGATCGTGCCCTGGTAAATCCGCATGAAGGTCAGCTGGCCGTAAGGATCTTCGACGATCTTGAACGCCATGCCCACGAACGGCTTGGCCGGATCGGGCTCGAGCGGGAACTGCTGCGTGGCGTCGGCGTGGTTCTTGGCTACGATGTTGCGTTCCAGCGGCGAGGGCAGATAGCGCACCACCGCGTCCAGCAACGGCTGCACGCCCTTGTTGCGATAGGCCGTGCCCATGAACACCGGGGTCAGGCCCTGGCTTTGTACGGCTTGCTTGACGATCGCGTGAATCAGGTCTTCGGGCACTTGCTCTTCGCCGAGCATCAACTCCATCAATTCGTCGCTGTACATGGCCAGCGCTTCGAGCATGTGCTGGCGCTCGGCCGCGGCGTCGGCGGCCAGGGCGGCGGGAACTTCTTCCACGCGCACCTGCTCGCCGTTGTTGCCGTCGAAGTAATAGGCCTTCATCGCGATCAGGTCGATCACGCCTTCGAAGTTGTCTTCCTTGCCGATCGGCAGTTGCATCAGCACGGCGTCGGCGTCGAGCTTTTCGTGCAATTGCTTGACCACGCGTCGGAAATCGGCGCCCGTGCGGTCCATCTTGTTGATGAACGCCAATCGCGGCACGTGGTAGCGCTTCATCTGGCGGTCGACCGTCATCGACTGCGACTGCACGCCGCCCACCGCGCACAACACGAGCACGGCGCCGTCGAGCACGCGCAAGCTGCGTTCGACCTCGACGGTGAAGTCGACGTGGCCCGGCGTGTCGATCAGGTTGATCCGATGGTCTTGCCATTCGACCGTGGTGGCGGCGCTGGTGATGGTGATGCCGCGTTCGCGCTCCAGGTCCATGTAGTCCATGGTGGCGCCGCCTTCGCCCTTGACTTCCTGGATCCGGTGGATGCGACCGGCGTAAAACAGAATGCGCTCACTCAGGGTGGTTTTGCCCGAGTCGATGTGAGCGGAGATACCGATGTTTCGAAGTTTCGCCAGATCCATGTCCGAATCTCAAAAAACAGTTCCACCGCCTCGTACATCGCACGTCACGTCTGGTGCGAAGCACGCCTGCGGCAAGATTGCCATAAAAAGGGAGGCGCCGGAAGATTCCGGCGGCCGGCGTTTCAGCCGGCCAACAAGTAGCCCCAAATGCGCAGTTCAGCGCAGCCGCACCGCTTTGGCGGGAGGGCCACCGCTATATCCTAGCTAGTTTCATCCGGCGGCAAAGCTCAATTTTGATGAGTTTTCCGCAAGAAGGCAAGAGTTTGCGCAAAAATCGCAACCGACCAAGTCTGCGCCGGCAGCCCTTTTTGGCAATCGCCGCCCGATGAGCAAGCCACCTATTCTAGCGCAAGTAGATGGGGAAGCAAGGACTTTGGAGAGTGTAAGAGAGTTTAGGAACGCAACTTTTAATTAGCTCAGGCATTTATGCCTGGGAACTCATACGCCGCGCGCTTTCCTTTTCCCGGCCGGCGCCTTGCGGGCCGG
>DATKRK010000212.1:0-21679 GCA_035532215.1 Pirellulales bacterium
GCCACCGGCGGCCGCGAGGCGCCAATCGGGAAAAACGGGTGTGCGATGAACGAATTCCCAGGCATAAATGCCTGGGCTATTAAAAAGTGGTGGCCAAGGCCTGTCGGGTAAATCCAGCAGCAAAGAAATATCTGTAGCACGACGAGGCGCAAGTCCCGTCGTGGCGGACCGTTTTTCGATTCGTGTAGAGCGACGAGGGCGAAGCCGCGGTTAGCAGGGGCATCGCTTCGCTCAGCCGCCAGGCGCCCGGCTAGTCGAAAGGGCTATGCAGGGAAACGGGCGTAAGTAGACGTTCGCAGCGAAGCCTGTAGGGCACGCCCTCTGCGGCGTGCCGAGAACCCGTGAGTCGCGCTATCGCGGAACGCCGCGGAGGGCGCTGCCTACAGAATCAACCGCACGAACCCCTACTTACGCCCAAGGGAAACTAGTCGCCGGCTGCGCTGCCGCCCAAGCTTCTGGCGCCGGCCCCGGCTCGGCCCGCCGTGCCGCCGACAGTCGATTCGAGTTTCGAAGGTGCGCCAATGCTCGGCGGTTCGGGCCCAATCAGCCGCGATTCGGCGCCGCCGGTAATCAGACTGCTCAACCGTTCGCCCGTCTGACCGCCGACCGAACCGAATGCGCCGAAGCCGTAACCATAGGCGCCGCCCGAGCCGGTGCGGCTGCCGTAGCCGTAGGGGTTGGCGAAGCCATAGCCGCCATAGCCGTAACCGCTGCCATAGCCGTACTCGATGCCAAACGGCGAACCGGCGCTGAACCAGGAGCCGCCGCTACGGATTGCCCCGCTCATCGCGGAGCGGCGGCGCCACTGCGTCTGTCGGCCGGGAATTCCGCCAAATTCGAAGACTTCGCCCGCGGCTGGTTCGGCGGTGATTTCGGCCGTGCCCATTTCCACGCCGCCCTCTTCGGCGGCTTGCAGCGCCGCCCGGCCGGTCTTGAAATTGCGGTAGGCGTCGAACCAGGCGCGAAAATTCGCCGGCTCGGCGACGCCCCGCCCCTCGAGCGGCGTCTGGGCCAACGCCCCCGGCCCGTGCGAAGGGGTGCTGGGCGCGACCCACGTGCTTCCATTCCAAACCACCCAGCGGTTTTCGTCGGTCCAGTACCACCAACGCCCTTGCTGTCGACGATAGCGCCAATTGCCTTCTTCGTTTTCACCGGCCGGAATCGGTTCGGCGTCGGGCGCTTGGGCCTGGCTGACGCGGACGAATCGCAGGCTTTCGCCGGCGGAAGCTGTCGAAAACAGGCCCGACGCGAGCGAAGCGCCCAGCAGCAGGAGACACAGGTTTCGGCTCATCTTGGGCTCTCCTAGCAATTTCCGCGTCTCGTTCTTTTACTGACGCGGTGCGTCAAAAGCGCCCGGCGTCTCTAGGGATAACATCGGATTTCGCCTTGAGAGGTTATTATACTACTTTGGCGCAGGCGGCGCAAAAGCGGCGCCGTCGAGTTCCATTCGCAGCGGAGACGAAAGCTTTTCCGCATCCGTGGCGCCCTAGTGTTCCGCCCAGGCTGCAAAGCCTGCCTTTGTCGCCTATAATTGCGGCTTGCCTCGAATCAAACGCCGTAGAGGGGCCCGCCAACGCCGCCCTGGAGGACTAACGATGACGACCTTCAAGCAACTCACCGATTTTCTAGTGGAACTCGGCACGGACAAGGTGCCGCACACCAACGAGGTCTTTTTGGCGCATCTGATCGGCGTACACCAGGATTTGAAAGCCTGGGGCTGCGACGAAGAGCTTTGCCGCGCCGGCATGTTTCACTCGATCTACGGCACGGAACGCTTCCGGCGGTTTTGTTTGCCGCTCGAACGACGGGGAGAAATCCGCGAACTGATCGGCGCTCGCGCCGAGCGCCTGGCCTATCTCAATTCGGCGATGGACCGCAGCACCTTCGACCGGGCCGTGATGAACGGAGACGCGGACGGCGCCTTGTGCATCACCGATCGGATCACTGGGGAAGAGATCGAACTGAGCCGAGACGAGTTCGACGACCTCTGCCGGGTTCACCTTTGCGATTGGCTGGAACAAGTGCCGCGGTCGCAGGAATGGAACTACCGCCGCGAGGCATACCGGCGCATGGCCGATCGTCTGGGCGGGGCGGCTCTGGAGTCGTATCAACGAGTCTTTTCGCAGGAACCGGCGGTCGGCTCGCGCGTAAGTAGGGATTCGTGCGGTTGATTCTATAGGGAACGCCCTCCGCGGCGTTCCGCGATAGCGCGAACCGGCGCGATTCCCGCGTGTACGGCACGCCACAGACGGCGTGCCCTACAGGCTTTGCTGCGAACGTCTACTTACGCCCGGTCGGCTCGGCCTAGTTCGGCGTCTGTTAGCGCTCGCGCAGCGCGTCGATGATCAAACCGGCCGCCTGCTCCAGCGAAAACCGCGACGTATTGATGACCAGGTCGTAATCGTGCGGATCCCCCACGTTGTGGTGAAAGTAGTCTTTCACGAAGCCGTCGCGGTGGGCGTCGTTCTGGCGGACGTGGGCGATCGCCTCCTCTTTCGAAACGCCCAAACGCTCGCGGGTTCGCTCGGCGCGATCGTCGAACTTGGCCACCAGGCGGACCCGCAACGACTGGTTCGGCGGCACGATCAACGACGAACCCCGGCCCACGATCACGCACTGTCCGTGCGCGGCTAGCGCCAGAATCGTTTCGGCCAGATAGCGCGCATAGGCCGCTCCGCTCATGACCATCACGCCGGACAGCGACTCCAGAATCTCGACCAGCCAGTGCGAGCGCTTCTCGTCAAGGCTTTCCAGCAGTTCGCTGCGCAAGCCGGCCTGATCGGCGATTCGCTCCAGCAGTTCGCGGTCGTAAACGGGCCAATCGAGCAGGCGGCCCACTTCTCGGGCGATCGTCGAGCCGCCGGCGCCGCTTTCGCGGCTGATCGTGATCGTGCAGGCGGTCGCCGCGGCTTTGCGCTGGGCCGGCGCCACTTCCAGCGTCTCGCCAGGCCGGGGACGGCGCCAATGCTCGCGAGCCCGTAAGACAGCTTCGCCCATCAGCTCGGAAGACGTTTTGATGCTCATGATTAAAGCTCCCTGGTTGCAAATATCTGCCGCCTCGTTGTTCGAATTCATCAGCCCGCCATGTAGATAAAGCATGATCGGCGCCGGTTGGACAAAATCCGCGCACCATGCGAACCAAGGCACGGCGCAGGCCGATTTCGCGGGAAATGCAGCTATCTCTGTTAACCGCAAGGGGCGAAATGTCTCGCAACGGTAATTCACATGTGCGGCAACGCACCGCTTTGCGCGCTTTGGACGAGCGTTGACGTACTCGCTAAGTTGGTTTCGTTTTCTTGCAACTATCGAAACGTATCTCACGCGGAAGCGCGGAGAGGAGCAGGCAGAGCAAATTCTCTCCGCGGCTCCGCGCCTCCGCGTGAGCCTTACATGCCGTTGTCGTTGTCATTCGCAAAGACAGCGGTCCTTGCCAAAAGGATATGTCTTGGTTCAGGCGTGCGGGCCCGGCGTCTTGTCGGCAGCGGCGCCGTTTCCCGCGGTAAACCGCGCGTTGACAAGCTCCAGCACCTGCCGCGTGATCTCGTCTTGTCGCTCTCGCTGCTCGAGGGCCGCCAGCGATTGGGCCATCCGCTCGGTATTTCGCGTCGCTCCGTCCATCGCGATCAGCCGGCTGGCTTGCTCGCTGGCGAACGATTCGGCGGCGATGCGGTACAGGCTGATCAAGGCGAATTCGCCCATCAGCCCGGTCGCCAGGCTGGCCGGCGAAAGATAGCGATGAAACGGCCGCGGATCGAGCGGTTTCGCGAGGTCTCGCACGGCGGACAGGTCGGGCGGCAGCAGTTGCTCTTCGGTCGGCGTCTGCTCGCTCACCGATTGGTAGCGGCTGTAGATCGCCCGTAGCGTCCCCAACTCGCCTGAAGCGAATCGCTGGCTTGCCAGCCGCGCCAACCGCTTGACCAGGTCGCGAACGCCCGGCAGAGTGGTCGCCGCTGGTTCGATCCGATCGGGTGCAATGCCCATGGCGGCCAAGGTCCGCCGGCCCCGCTGGCCGACGAGCACCAGATAAGGCCGTTCGACCTCGCACAACTCCGCCCAGCGCCGCTCGACGAGCGACAGCACGTTCTGGTTGAACGAGCCGCAAAGCGGCTGTTCGCTCGTCAGCACGACCAAAGTGCAACGTTCGCCGTGAGGAAACGACAGGTCGATCCCGTGCGCATCGCGTAGCAGAGCCGCCAGGCTGCGACTCACGATTTCCTCGTACTCTCGTGAAGCCGCCAAGGCGCGCTGGGCGCCCTGAATTCTGCCGGCGGCGATGGCCCGCATGGCGCTGACGATGTCGTGAATCGTATCGACGGCCTGGCGGCGTCGCCGCGTGACCTCGAGCGTCATACGGCCTCCTCGACTGTGAAGCCGGTCAGGCAGGCGGCGATCGCTTCTCGCAGGCTTTTCTCGTCCTCGCTGCTCAATTCATCGTTGCGCTCGATGCGATCCAAGACCGGTGCGTCGGCCTCGCCAAGTCGTTTGTTGAGTTTTTCCAAAAACGGCGCGACCTGCTCGACGGGCAGCCGATCGAGCGCCCCCTCGCGGGCGGCGAACAGCGCCGCCGCCTCCAGTGCCGCGCGCCACGGCTTCAACCGCGGCTGCTTCAGGCATTCGCGCAGACGCCGTCCGCGCCGCAGCCGGCGGCGAGTCTCAGGTTCGAGTTCGGCGCCGAACCGCGTGAACGTCTCCAACTCGTGCAATTGCGCGTAGATCAATCGCAACTCGCCGGCCAACTTGCGCAACACGGCTGGCTGCGCTTTGCCGCCCACGCGCGACACGCTCAAGCCGACGTCGATCGCCGGGCGCTGCCCTTCGTTGAACAGCCGCATGTCGAGATAGAGTTGGCCGTCGGTGATCGAGATCAGGTTCGTCGGAATGTAGCCGGAGATGTGCCCGGCCTGGGTCGAGGCGATCGGCAGCGCCGTCAGACTGCCGCCGCCGAGCCGGTCGTGGAGGTGCGTGGCCCGCTCGAGCAGCCGGGCGTGCAGGTAGAAGACGTCGGGCGGATAGGCTTCGCGGCCGGGCGGGCGCCCGAGCAGCAGCGACACGCTGCGATAAGCGTCGGCGTGTTTCGTCAGGTCGTCGTAGACGACGAGCACGTCGCGACCCTGGCGCATGAAGTATTCGCCGATCGTGCAGGCGGTATAAGGCGCCAGGTATTGGTGCCCTGGGGGCGACTCGGCGTCGGCCACGACGACGACGGTCCGCATCAGCGCCTGCTGCTCTCGGAGTTCGTTGACGACTCCCGCGACGGCGGTCTTCCGCTGGCCGATGGCCGCATAGACGCAGAGCACGTCGCCGCCGCGCTGCGCCAGGATGGCGTCGATGGCCAGCGCCGTCTTGCCCGTGCCGCGGTCGCCCAGAATCAGTTCGCGTTGCCCCCGCCCCAGCGGCAGCAGGGCGTCGATGACTTTGACGCCGGTGTGCAAAGGCTGCGAGACGGGCAAGCGATCGGCCACGCCCGGCGCTTCGCGATCCACTGGCCAATAGACGTTGGACGCCGGCGGCGGGCCGCCATCGAGCGGCCGGCCCAGCGAGTCGACCACGCGTCCCAGCAGCGGTTCGCCCACCATCACGCTGGCCACGCGGCCCGTCGGGCGCAGCTCGTCGCCTGCCGAAACGTGCTGCGACGAGTCGAGAAACAACGCGCCGATTTCGCGCGGTTGCAAGTCGAAGGCCAGCGCCGTCAGGCCGTCGCCGTGAGCCAACAGTTCGCCGTAGCGAGTCGAGGGAGCGCCGCGCACGTAGGCCACGCCGTCGCCCACGCGCGTGATCCAGCCGATCTCTTTCTGGCGGACCTTCCACTCGGCTTGAGCCAGCCGTGCGCGGACGCTCGTCAGCAATTCTGCGGCCATTTCAGGCATGGGCGACCTCTTGTGCGTTCGCCTGGGCGTGGCGAAACTCTTCGAGCGAGCCGTTGAGCGACGCGTCCCAAACGTGTCCTCCCAGCCGCAGGCAAACGCCGCTGATGAGCGCGGGGTTGGTTTTGACTTCGATCGCCGCTTGACGGCCGACGAGGCCCGCCACCGCGGCGGAGATCGAATCGAGGCTTTCGCGGTCGAGTTCTTCGGCGGTCTCGATGATGATCGGATCGCCCGGCTGCCAGCCGATTAACAGTTGCCGCCGGTCGTCGGCCGAAACGGTCGCCAACGACCCGATCAGCCGGGCGACGAGCTGCCCGTGCAGCGTACGGTCGGCCGACTGCTTCAAGAAGCGTTGCGTCAGATCGACGGCCAGATGCACGATTTCCTGGCGCACCGCGGCCAGCGCCTCTTCGCGCTCGTCGGCCAGTTGCCGGCTCGCTTCGTCGGCTTGCTGCTGGGCGATTCGCCTGGCGTCGTCGAGCAGGCGTTGTCCTTCGGCTTCGGCCTGGCGGTGGGCTTCGCGCACCCATTGTTCCCGCTGGCGTTCCGCTTCGGCCAATTGCGCCTCGAACCGGGCCCGCAGCGCCTCGGCCTCTTTTTGGGCGCGTTCGGCGTCGGTTTGGGCCTTGAGCGTCGCCTCGCGGCGGCGGTCGATCGCCTCGTGCAGCGGCCGATACAACAGCCGGTGCAGGACGTACGCCACCACCACGAAATTGACGATCTGGAAGATAAACGTCCAGAAATGGATGTTCATGGCGCGAAGTACTTGGCGAAGGGGTTGGCGAACAGGAGGATCAGCGCGATCACGAGGCAGTAAATCGCCAGCGACTCGATCATCGCCAAGCCGACGAACAACGCCCGGCTGATGCGGTCGGAAGCGTCGGGTTGGCGGGCGATGGCATCGAGGGCCGAGACGATGGCGCGGGTTTGCCCGATGGCCGGCGCAATCGATCCGAGCGTGGTGGTCAAGGCGGCCAGCAGCATCGCCCCCACCGCGAAAGTCGTATTCGAGTCCATAACGGCTCCTTCGGCTAATGAGTCTTTTCAGCGCGCACGGCGGCGCTCAGGTAGACCATGGTCAACACGGAAAAAATGTACGCCTGCACCGTCCCGGTCAGCACGGCCAGCAGCATGACCGGCGTCGGCGTCAACAATCCGGCCAGCGAGAGCAGCACCGCGATGAGCAGTTCTTCGCTCATCACGTTGCCGAACAACCGCACCGCCAAGGCCAGCGTGCGCGAGAACTCGGTGATGATCTCCACCGGCAGCAGCAGCGGGGAGGGGTCGAGATAATGACGCAGATAGCCCCACAGGCCGCGGGCCCGGATGCCGTAAAACGGGACCGCCAGGAAAACCACGATGGCCAGCGCCGCAGTGGTCGAGAGATCGGCCGTCGGCGCGCGCATGCCGGGCAACAGCCCCAGCAGATTGGCGACTCCGATGAATAGCGCCAACGTGACCACCAGCGGCGTGTAGGGCCGCGGGTCGCGGCCGCACATGTCGCGCATGATCGACTCCAGATGTTCCATCAGAAACTCGGCGGCCACTTGCCAGCCGCTCAGCCGGCGGGCGAGCAAGACGCGCACGGTCGTGGCGAAGCCGATCAGGATCGCCGAGACGACCAACGAGTAAAGCATCGTCGTCGTGACTTCCACGGGTCCCAGGTGAAACACGACTTGCCGGAACATCTCCTGGCTTTCCATCAGCGCGGCCTCCCGACCCAGTACGTCAGGCCGCTACGCGCGGCGGCAAACCCAACCAGCGCCCACAACGCGACTTCGGCGCCGAGTATCGTCAGGCCGTAAAACGCGGCAGTGACCAAAACGAGCCTGGCCGCGGAGCCGAATCCGAACCAGACGATCGGGTGCGAGCGGCCGACGGTCCGGCCGATCGCGAGCCACAGGCTGGCGCAATAGGCCAGCGCCACGGTGGCGCCGATCAGCATCGCGGCGAGCCAATTCATACGTCCAACTCCTTCCGCATATATCGCCAGGCGCTGGCCGAGCCCAACATCACTCCCGCCGTGAGCAGCGACAGCGTCCAGTAAATTCCGGTTCCAAAGCGCGCGTCGAGCCAGCGGCCGACCAACGCGCCGCCAACCGTGGGCGTCACCACCATCCAGCCGACCGCGCCGACCGTCGCCAATCCCTGCCAGAAGCCGGCGCGGCGCGCCCTGCCGATGCGCTGCGCTTGTTGCTGCAGTTCCCGCAAGAACTGTTCGTCGTTTTCTTCATGGATGTCGTGCTGCGGTTTCACGTTTTGCGCTCCAGTTGGCCGAGTTGCCGGGCCAGCGACGCCTCCAATTCGGCGAAGGCCGAGCTCGTCGAGCGCTCCTGGGCGCGACGGGCGGCCAACAACGAGCGGGCCTTGCCGGCCACGTCGTCCAAGTGCGGCGAGGTGAGCGCTTCGCGGCTGGCGATCGACGCGCGTCCCGCTTCCACCAGCAATACGCCGCCGTCGACCGCGGCGTACCGTTCCCCGCCGCCCTCCGACCGGTAAATGAGCACGCAAGGCGCCAGCACCGTGAAAAACGGCGCGTGGTGCGGCCAGATTCCAAACCGCCCGCTGGCGTCCGCCGCCTCCAAGCTGGCGATCCGCTCCTTGGCCACGACGCCGTCGGGCACGAGGATTTCGAAATCGAGCACCCCCGGCGTCATGGCTCGACCTCCTCGATGGCGCCGATCATGTACAGCGCGTTTTCGTCGACGGCGTCGTAGCGGCCCGCGAGGATCGCTTGGCATCCGGCCACCGTATCGGCCCGCGGCACGTGCTTTCCCGAATGCCCGGTGAAGGCCTCGGTGACGAACAGCGGTTGGGTCAAAAACCGCTCCAACCGCCGCGCCCGGCGGACCGTTTGCTGGTCGTCGGCCGACAGTTCGTCGAGACCGAGCATGGAGATGATATCTTCCAACTCGACGTATCGCTCCAGCGCCCGCGTGACGCGCAGGGCCGTATCGTAGTGCGCCTCGCCCAAATACTCCGGATCGAGCAGCCGCGAGGCCGAAGCCAGCGGATCGACGGCCGGGTAAAGCCCCTGGGCCGCCAGGCTGCGCGAGAGCACGATGCTCGCGTCGAGATGGGCGAAGGCCTGCACCACCGCCGGATCGGTCAAGTCGTCGGCCGGCACGTAGACCGCCTGCACCGACGTAATCGAAGCCCCGGCGACCGACGCGATCCGCTCTTCGAGCACGGCCAGATCGTCGGCCAGCGTCGGTTGATAGCCGACCTCCGAAGGCAGCCGGCCGAGCAAGCCCGAGACTTCCGAGCCGGCCTGCACGTAACGGAAGATGTTGTCGACGAGAAACAGCACCTCGGTCTTCCGCACGTCGCGAAAATACTCGGCCATCGTCAAGGCCGACAGCGCCACGCGGAAGCGGCTGCCCGGCGCGTCGTTCATCTGGCCGAACAGCAGCACCGCTCGATCGAGCGTGCCGGTCTGTTGCATTTCGAGCCACAGATCGTTGCCTTCGCGCGTCCGCTCGCCGACGCCCGCAAACACGGCGACGCCGCCGCTGCGGCGACTCATGCCGTGAATCAGCTCCTGCAACAAAACCGTTTTGCCCACCCCGGCGCCGCCGACCAGGCCCGCCTTGCCGCCGCGGGCCAGCGGGGCCAACAGATCGATGACTTTGATGCCCGTCTCCAGGAACTCCAGGCCGCGCGTCTGCCGGGCCAGCACCGGGGCCGGACGATGGATCGGCCAACGCTCGACGCCGTCGAGAGGCGGCTTGCCGTCGAGCGGTTCGCCCAGGGTGTTGAACAGCCGGCCCAGCGTGGCTGGGCCCACGGGGACCGCGATCGGGCTGCCGGTCGATTCAACCGGCATGCCTCGCGCCAACCCCTCCGTGTGGCTCATGGCGATGGCCCGAACCGTGTGCCGGTCGAGATGATGGGCCACCTCGAGAATCGTGTCCCGTCCGCCGTCGCGAACTCGCAGAGCTTCGTAGAGTGCGGGCAATGCGCCGTGGAACTCGATTTCAATCACCGAGCCTCGCACCGCCGTGATCCGGCCCGCGGCGGATCCGCTCTGCAATCTTCCGGGAGCGGCGGAAGTCGATTCGGCTTGGGTCATTGGCAAGTCCGCTGAAGAAAAAATCGGTTCCTGCCAATTAAGGCAAATGCCGGGCCACTTGTTAGAATGGCGAAAACGAGCGATCGGAGAGCGTTGACAGACGCTAAGTGTGCCCCGCGCGTGCGAATTCGCGCACTTCGCGGATTGTCCTGTTCGGGGAAGTCGCCGATAATCGGGTGTTTCGTAGATTTCCAGGATCCGAAATCGCGGGGGTTCGATGGCGGACGCATTCGATCCGTATCACAAATGGCTGGGCATTTCGCCCAAGGACCAGCCGCCGAACCATTACCGGCTGTTGGCGATCGAGTTGTTCGAGAGCGACGCGGACGTGATCGAAGGCGCGGCCGATCAGCGGATGGCCCATGTGCGCACGTTTCAGACCGGTCGGAATTCGGCCCTCTCGCAACGGATGCTCAATGAGTTGAGCGCGGCCAAGCTGTGCCTGCTCGATCCGCAGAAAAAGGCCGAATACGACCGCGCACTGAAAGCCAAGAGCCAAGGGCCGGCGCCTGCGATCGGGGGACAAGCAGGCCAAGCGCCTCGCCCGCTGCCCGTCCCAACAGCTCCTCCGCTGATCGACGCGCCGGCGGCGCCGATTTCGGTCGCACGCTCTCGAACGGCGCCCCGCAAGCCCGCCTGGCAACAGCCGGCGATATTGGCGGGCGTCGGCGCGGCCGTGTGGCTCATGGGCGCGGCGGCCTATTTCCTTGCCGCCGGCTCCAAACCCGTCGTCCAGCCGAACCGCTCGGAGACGGCAGCGAGGCCAGCCAAACCGGTCGTGCCGTCCCCGCGCAAACAGCCCGAGCCGCTGGCGAATGGAACAGTTTCTCCCGCAAAAACGCGGCTCTCGCCAGAACCGCCCCAGCCATCGCCCGTGCATGCGGCTGCGGATTCCGAAACCCTCGCGGCGAAGCCGGCGTTCTCCGCCGCTCGGATGGGCAAGGCGATCGACGTTCTCAAGCAAATCGACCCGAAGCGCGACGCGGTAGCGGGCGATTGGAAGTTGACCGACGGCGTTCTGGTCACGCCCGAAGACCCGTTTTCGCGGCTCATGTTGCCGGCGCCGCCTTCGCCCGAGTATCAACTGACCGTCGTGGTCGAGCGACAAAAAGGCGACTGGGGGCTGGGCGTCGGACTGGTCGTTGACGGTCGCCAGGTCGTGGCGTGCGTCGACTGCTTTGATGGCCGCAATTCTGGCCTCGAACTCGTTGACGGCAAGGCGTGTAACGATAATGAAAGCACGGTCAAAGGGCGGATGCTGACGGATGGACGCCCGAGCACCTTGGCGTACACGGTGAGACGCAACGGCGTGAAGGTCAGCATCGATGGCCGCACGTTGATTGATTGGCGCGGCGATCCAAAACGGCTATCGATGATCGAGGAGTGGAAAGTCCCCGATGCGAGTCGGCTTTCGTTGAACACGTTCAAGACCGTCTGCCGCACCAGCAAGATTGAACTGACCCCGCTGTCCGATACGCCGTCGTCCCAACCTGCCCCGCCTGCCGGCTTGCTCAAGCTTTTCGAAGACGAGCCGCAATTCATCGCGGCCTTGACTGCTGGGGACGGTGCGATTGAGTTGGTTCGCGACGAAGTGTATTCAGGCCGCGCCGCGATCAAAGTCAGCGGCCGACAGCGTTATATCGAACATCTGCCGGGCGTCGAGGTGAAAATCCGCAAAGAGCCGAAGGCGCCGGACGAATATCGCTACCTGCAATTCGCCTGGAAGAAACGCGGCGGCGAACAAATCTTCCTGCAACTCTTCTATCCGAGCAACTGGCTGAGACACAGCGCCGGACCTTATCAGGGCGAAAGCTTGGGCCCGTCCATTCGCGTCGCCAATGAACTGCCTTCCGCTTGGACCCTGGTCACGCGCGACCTGGCAAGTGATTTTGGCGAGTTTACTACTTCGGGAATCGCGCTGTCGCCACTCGACGGCGAGTGCGGCCGGTTCGACCACATCTATCTGGCCCGCACGTTGGAAGACTTCGATTTCATCCGCAAAACGCAGCCTGAGTCGCCCCAAGCGAACTCGCGGCGCAGCGACCGAGCTCGAAATCTTGGCGATCTCGTTTCCGAGCCGCGCGGGCGCGCGCCAGTGCCGGACGAGGCTGCGGAAAAAAAGGCCCGGCAGGGAATTCAACATACCTTCGGCCCCGAACTCGCTGGGGCGAAAACGCCCGCGGAGAAACGCAAGCTCGGCCAGCGATTGATCGAACAGGCCGCCAAAACGGCCGACGATGCAACCGCGCGCTACGTGCTCTTGCGGCAAGCCAGCGAACTCGGCGGAGCAGCCGGCAACGCCGATCTCGCCTGGCAGGCGCTCGACGACCTGGCGAGCGAATTTGCGGTCGATCTTCTCTGGCTCAAGCAAGAAGCGCTGGCGGCGGCGGGCAAGGCGGCGAAATCGCCCGAGCAATTCCAAACGCTGGCCGAGCGCGACTGCGAATTGCTGGCCGCGTCGCTGGCCGTCGGCGATGCCGCGGCGACGAAAAAAATCGCCCTGCAGGCCCAAGGCTTCGCCAAGCGGACCAAGGACCCCGAGATCGTCAAGGAAATCGGCAGTCGCACGCGAGATGCGGGCAAGCTGGCGGCTGAGTTCGCCGAGGCGGCGGCGGCTCGAAAGACGCTCGACGCCGCGCCCGACGCCGCGAAGGCCAATCTCATTGCCGGCCAGTGGACGGTGCGCACCCAAGGCGATTGGCGCCGGGGACTGCCCATGCTCGCGCATGGCGACGATTCCGCCTGGAAAAAAGCGGCCGCAAACGAACGTGCCTTGGCCGACGGCGCCCCGACGCCCCAAGCATCAGCCGCCACGGGCGATGCCTGGTGGTCGCTCGCCGAGAAGGAACGCTGGCCCGCCCGACATTATCTCCGCCTGCACGCCGCGGAGTGGTATCGCCGGGCGCTGCCGTCGCTGGAAGGCGCCGCCCGCGAACAGCCGCAAATGCGACTCGTCGAGCTGCTCGCTTCCGATGACGGGCTGCCCGTTTGGGAGATTTTCGACGCGCGGGGGGCGCAAGCATTCGACGGCTTCGTGCGTCTGCCGCCGGGCGTTGGCTTGCGCACGCCGGTCAGCTACAGCGGCCCGATCGAGATCTTGCTCGTCGCGCGCACCGACGGCTTCAACATCCGGCTCTGGTCGTACGATCGCGAGTCGGTCATCTGGAACTGGGAGGTCAATCCCAACGAGCTGCGCGTCGCCGAACCGACCGGAGCGCCGTTCGGGGCGCCCGTCGCTCGCTTGGAGCCCAATCGTTGGTACTCGCTGCTCTACCGGGCGACGCGTCAAGGGACGACGATCTTCGTCGACGGCGCGGCGATCTACAGAGGAAGCAAAGTCAACGACCGATTTCCCGGCTCGGTCGTCGGCGTGAACGGCGGCGCCGGCTCGACCGTCGACGTGAAGAAATTTGTCGTCAAGCCGTTGGAGTAGAGAAGTGCGCGCAAACGCGAGCAAGCAAGAGCGCCCTACGGCGCCTCGCGGTAGGCTTCGATCTCGAAGGGGTTCTCGCGATAGGCGTCTCGCCCGGCGAGCCAGAGCCAGAGCGAGAACAATAAATACGCCGGAATGAAAAACGGCCCCCAGCGCTCGTATTGTCGCACGTGGACCAATTCGTGCTCGCGAGAGAGATCGAGCGCCGCGCCGCTGCGACCGAGCACCGTGTGGCCCAGCGTCATGGCAAACGGCTCGACCGGCAACCGCGCGAGCAGCCAGCTTGCGGCGCCGCCGTAAATTTCAAGCACCGAACCGACGCGCCGCACCTTGCCGCCGCTGGCCAACGCCGCCGCCGCCACCGCCAGGCCCAGCGCCGAACATGGCGCCGCCCAAAGAATCGCGAAGAATCGCGCAACTCGTTTCATGGCCGCCTCGTTCGTGCAGGCGAAGGCCCCCAGCGCGGCCCTCCTCTCGGGGCATTATACTCAAGACGCCGCGATCGCTGGCGAATGACTTGTAGGTTGATACCGCATTGAATTGATGTACGTCCATGAAAACCGCCCTGCACGTCGATCGCGCGAGCAGTCCCAGTCCTTGGTGGCTGGTGCTGGGGCTCGTCGGCTTGGATTATTTCAGCACCTTGGCGTATTTGCCGACGATCATGGTCGAAGCCGCCGGCCATCTGGCGCCGCTGGCCGCGGCGCTGTTGGTGCTGGCGACCTTGCTGATGGCGCTGCCGGTGTACGCCTACGTCGTCGGACGTTCGCCGGACGGCCAGGGCGCCGTGGGGCTGCTCGAACAATTGCTGCGAGGTTGGCGCGGCAAGCTGTTGGTGCTGGTGCTGATGGGCTTCGTGGCCGCCGACTTCGTCGTCACGCGCAGCTTGTCGGTCGCCGACGCCTCGGCGCACGTGCTGCACAACCCGCATTGGCATCAGGCGGTCGAACGGCTCGCCCCGACCGACGACGAAGTCCGCCAAAGCGTCGGCGCCGAACTGTGGCAGCGGGTCAAGCCGTTCTGGACGCGGCAAATGGCGCTCACGATCGGGCTGTCGCTCGTGGCCTTCGCGTTTCTCTGGCTGCTGGAAGGCGGCTTTACGCGCAAGGTGCTCAAGCTGGCGGCCTGCGCCGTCGGCATCTATATGCTGCTCGCCGGGATCGTGATCTATAGCGGCTTGAAGCACTTGTATTTGCACCCCGAGTTGCTTGCCGCGTGGCGCGACCAGGTGCTGGCTTCGGCCGGCGGTCCGAAGGCGGGCCGCGCGGCGCTGTGGCAATTGCTCGTGGTCTCGATCGGCGCCTTTCCGCAGTTGGCGCTGGCCATCAGCGGCTTCGAGCTGAGCATCACCGTGGCGCCGCTCGTCAAAGGACGCCCGGACGACGATCCGCGCCGGCCGCGCGGCCGGATTCGCAACACGCGCAAACTGATGCTGGTCGCCGCGCTGGCGATGGGCGCCTATGTGCTCGGCGCCGTGTTGGTGACGACGCTGCTCATTCCCGGCGGCGCCATCGGTCCGGGCGGCGCGGCGCAGCATCGGGCGCTGGCCTACCTGGCGCACGGCGAAATGCTCAGCGATGGCCGCCCCGCTGCGGCGCTGAACGCCTGGTTCGGCCACGCCTTCGGCAGTCTGTACGACCTCTCGGCGGTGGTCGTGCTCTGCCTTGCTGGCGCCAGCGGCATGATCGCGCTTCGCGACCTGGCGCCTCAATATCTATACCGCTTGGGCATGGAAATGCACTGGGCGCTGCGGTTCGGAGTGATGATGCACCTGTTCAACGCCATCATTCTCGTCGTCACCGTGGCGTTTCACGCCAGCGTCTCGGCTCAGCAAGGCGCCTATGCCACCAGCGTGCTGGTGCTGCTCGCGGGGGCGGCTCTGGCGGCGACGATCGATTTGATCCAGCGCTATCGCGGCTCGCGGCTGCAAGCGCTCGTTTGCTCGCCGCCGGCGGCCGTGTTTGCGTTTTTCATCAGCATGGCAGCGCTGACGATCGTGGTAAACCGCTCGGGCCTGGCGATTTCGCTGCTGTTCGTGGCTGCGATTCTGACGTCTTCGGCGATCTCGCGCTGGATGCGGAGCACCGAGCTGCGATTCAAGGGCTTCTCCTTTGCCGACGAGCAGTCGCGGCGCCGCTGGGAAGAAATCCTGCAATTGGAATTTCAGGTGCTCGTGCCGCACCGGCCGGGCGTCTTTCCGCTGACCGAAAAGAACGAGCACGTGCGGCGCAAACACCGTCTCCCGGCCGACGCTTATCTGTTGTTCATCGAGGTCAGTCTGGGCGACCCGAGCGACTTTCAGCACGAGCCCTTGATGAAGATCGAGCGCGAAGACGAGTTGGAGGTGATTCGCGTCTCGCACGCCGCCTCGGTGGCGCACGTGCTGGCCGCGATCGGCCTGGAGTTTTGCCGCGTCGGCCGGCCGCCGGAGATCATCTTCGGCTGGTCGCACGAAACGCCCTTGGCGGCCAATTTGAACTTTCTGTTATTCGGCAAGGGCAACATTCCCTGGATGGTCAACGCCCTGGTTTGCAAAGCCGAACCGCTTGCCGAACGCCGCCCGCGGATCGTCGTGGGGTAGCCAAAAACTCGGTCGGTTATTTTCTCCGCCCGGCGGGCGTTTGCGCACTATACTTCGTGTTGCGGGCGCCCGGGCGCCATTCCCCTTTCATGTCTTTTGAGGGACGAATTTCTATGGCCGATCCGTGGTTAGCGAGCTCAGGTTTAATGGCTCCAGGCGGCGAGCAGCGGGCGCGAGAGGCGGTCAATCGCATTCTCGACCAGCCTTGGCCGAAGGGAGGTTCGGAACGGCGAGCCGCGAGCCGATTGCCCTTTTTCGGGCCGGTCTCCGTCGGTTTGCACGGCGCCGAGTTCCCCCGGTTCTCCGCTTTCGCTCGCGACATTTCGCCCTTGGGCGTCGGGCTGCTGCACATCATGCCTTTGGAGTGCGGCGAAGTCGTCGTGACGCTGCGTCGAGAAGGCGAGGCCCCGCTGGCCTTGCGCACCCAAATCATGTGGTGCGAGGACTGCGGGGAGGGCTGGTATGCGAGCGGCGGGCGTTTCCTGGACGTCGTCGAGCCTGAATGCTAACGGCGGACGGCAGGCGGACGCTGCCAAGCCGGCAGCGTCCGCCCGGCGGCGCGAGTCGCCGTTTGGGCTGCGGTCTTTGCCGTGGGCTCTGTTTCGTGGGCGACCGGTGCGTCTAGCGGTGCGTCGCTGCCGGGCGACGCGGCGAATTTAACCTGCGACCGCCGGGGCGTCGTCGATCGGACGGTTTCGGTTTTCGCCTTCGACTCCGATTCGGCCGGCTCGGACGACTCGGCTGGGGCGGATGCGATCTCGACGGGCTTGGATTCTCGTCGTGAACTCTTGGCCTCGGAGAGCGGCGGCGCGTGATAGACGGCTCCGCCCGGCACGGGGCCGAAATGCGGCGCCGGCGCCGAACGGCGAGTTTTCCCCGCGTGATGTTGAATCTTGGCCTGCGTCAAATAAGGGTTGAAACGCTTATTGCCATGAATCAACCACGGGTTGCGGCCCAACAGTCTTTGGTTCCAATCGGCGCCCCAATAAACGCCTTTCGGAAAATACGGACACAGGCGGACGTAATGGGCCGGCGGATAGTAAATTCGATCGGGAAAGGGCACGCGAAACGGCTGCGGCGTCATCGTGTAGGCCAAGCCGGCCGGATAGGGCGAAGACGGGATGCCACTGCCTGCGAGCATCCGCTGGCTTTGCAACGCGTCTTCGCTGGGGGTCTCGTCGCGTTGGCCCTCGACTTCCTCTGCCACCGCGGGCGCTGGGAACAACGTTTGATCTTGGCCCGCTGCCGAGCGGACGCTTAGGGCGACCAACGCCGCCGTCGCAAACTGTAACAGTTTCATCGTTTCGTTCCCTGCACGGTACGAGTAGCAGCGGCATCCCTGCCGCTTGAAAGCAACGCGGCAAGATGCCGCGTCTACATCTAACGAGTAGCAGCGGCATCCCTGCCGCTTGAAAGCAACGCGGCAAGATGCCGCGTCTACATTTAACGAGTAGAAGCGGCATCCCTCGTAACCGATCGACTCGACCGAGGTTCGGAATGCGAACAATTTTCGGCGATCGTCAAGGTTGCCGCAGTTTGGCCATTTGCCGCGGCCGGCGAAGGTCGCCTAAATTCACGCAATATCTGACGGCGGCGATGCGGGAGGGGAAAGGCCTGGGGCGCGTTGCCGGGCGCCAGCGATCAACTCGGCGGCGCCGCGGGACAATAGTTCGGCGGCTGCGCTTTGGCCTAACTCAGCCGCCGCCGCAAGATCGCCGGCGACTTCGGCGGCAATCCGCTGCACGCCGTCCTGGCTGAGCACGACTGCGCTCAGGCGAAGCAAATCGCCCTCAACACGGCCCCAGGCGCCAACCGGCGCCAGACAACCGCCGAGCAAGGTTGCCAGCAAGGCGCGCTCGGCCAGCAAGGCCGCATGCGTCTCACGGTCGTCGAGCGGAACCAGGGCCGAGCGTGTGGGGGAATCGTCGCTGCGCGTTTCTAGCCCCAAGGCGCCCTGGCCGACTGCGGGTAACATCAGCGTTTTGGGCAGCACCTGCGTGATCTCGCCAGCCAACCCCAGACGCTCCAACCCGGCTTCGGCCAGAATCAAGGCGTCGTACTGGCCTTCGGCGAGTTTGCGCAGCCGCGTGTCGATGTTGCCGCGAACGTCTTGCATTTTCAAGTCGGGCCGGGCGTGCCACAATTGCGTCCGGCGGCGCAGGCTGCCGGTTCCGACGACGGCGCCCTGCGGCAATGCTTCCCAGGACGACGCCTTGCCGCTGACCAATACGTCGCCCGCAGGGCCGCGCGGCGGCACGGCCGTCAGCATCAAGCCCTCGACCGCATCGGTCGGCAAGTCTTTCAAGCTGTGGACGGCCAGATCGATTTCCCCAGCCAGCAGCGCGCGCTGGAGTTCCTTGGTGAACACGCCTTGACCGCCCATGCCGCCGATCGGGCCGCGCTGCTCGCGATCGCCGCGCGTCGTGAGCAGCACCATTTCGACTTCGACGTCGCGCTCGGCGAGCCTGGCGGCCACCCAGTCGGCTTGCCACCGCGCCAAGGGGCTGGCGCGAGTTCCTAAACGCAGGGGTCGAACCGAACTCATACAGCCGCCCAATCTAAGTTGCCGTCTCGAGATTGCCGTTCACCTGGTGCGCCGGCACGACCACCCCGCAACTGATGACGAACTGCAACGCCTGGTCCATGGTCAAGTTGAGATCGATCGTTTCGCTTTTGGGGACGGTGATGGTGTAGCCAGTCACCGACATGGGCGAGCTGGGAATCATCATCGACAGCATCGGCTCGCCCGTCGCCGAGCGGATGTCGGCCAGGCTTTCGCCCGTCACGAACCCGATCGACCAAATGCCCTTGCGCGGGTATTCGACGGCCACCACCCGAGTGTACTCGATTTCGCGGTCGTCGAACATGAAGTCGGTGACCTGTTTGACCGAATCGTAGACATTCCGCACCAACGGCAGGCGGTAAACTCCGCGTTCCAGCACGTTCCATAAAACCCTGCCGATGCCCGCGGCCAGGAACTTGCCCAGCAAATAGAGCAGCAGCACGAACACGCACAAGAATATCGGCACCACGCGCTGCGGCGTCAGGTATTTCAACTCGGCGTAACGCTGATAGACGGCCCGCGGATTGCCCGAGAGGACGACGCCGGCCGGATCGTCGACGGTGACCGCTTGCAGCACGTCGCGCGGCAAGTACAACCCGCCGGGGCTGCGGTCATAGCGTTCGCCCGTGGGGAGCGTCAGCGAAGGCGGCTCGCCGCCCGGACTGTCGGCGATTTGCTTCTGCACCGCCGGATCGGCGAGTTTTTCGGCATCCTGGCGGCTCCAATAGAGCGCCATCACGTTGCGGGCGCCGATCGTCACCGGCTCGAGCGCGTATTGCTGGATGGTGCCGGCGACCCACAAAAAAATCACGACCGTCAACAACGGCGGCAACACCACGCCCAGTCCGCGTAGCACGGCTTGGCGGAAAGGTCGCAGCCGAGAAGAACGCGTTCTGGCGGCAAGGCGGCTCACAGGCGACATTTCGATCCTCGTTCCTGCGGTGCGGTTGAATCATCAGAGCAGGGCCTGGCGTTCGCCCGGCGAAGGGTCGTGATTCCGCCAAAGGTTCACGGGTCTGCGGACGCTTCCCGAAATCATTATAGAGGATCGGGCTGCGAGCGAAAAATCAGCGCAAGCGGGAGTCGTTTCCCGAAGCTCGCGCAACCACCGCCACCGATACGGCCGCGGCCCCCGAACGGCGCAAGACGCGGGCGATCTCGCCGCAGGTGGCGCCTGTCGTCAGAATGTCGTCGATCAGCAATACGCGAGTCTCGCGGAAATCCGCCCCTTTGCGCAACCGGAACGCCCCTCGCACGTTGGCCAATCGGGCGCCGGGCGAAAGGCCGCTTTGCGGCTGGGTATGCCGCCGGCGGACCAGGCAGCCGGCGGCGTTAGGAACCGCCAGGCGTCGCGCCAAGCTTTCGCCGAGAAGCTCGGCGCTGTTCGACCCGCGCAGGGCGCGCCGCAGCCAGTGCATCGGCACGGGCAAAATAGCATCGGCGCGCCAAGCTGCCAGCGAGGCGCCGATGCGGCCAAACAGCAAGTCGCCGATCGCCGCCGTCAGCGGCGCTTCGTGCGAATGCTTCATTCGCAACACGAGCGATCTCAGCTCCTGGGCGTAATCTCCCAGCGTCCAAACGCGCTCGAACGCCGTCGGATGATCGCTGCAGTTCGAACAGACTTCCAATTCCGGCAATGCCAGGCGTTCACCGCAGCGCGGGCACCGAGGCGCGGCGTCGGCCAGCAAGCGCTGCCGGCAAACCTGGCAGATTGCGACCGGCTCCGCGGCGCCAGACATGTCGGCGTCGCAACTGGCGCAGCGCAACGGAAAGACCAAATCGATCCAGCGGCGCGGAACCTGCGCCACGATCGAGCGCCAGCGGCGCCAGGGCGTCAATGATTCTTGTTTCGCCACGGGATCACCGTCTTGCATGGAGTTCTCATTCGTTCGCACTCGCCGCGGACGGCTGCTCGCGAAAGAATACTTTTTACTTAAGCGTTTGCGGGATAGCCTACGACATTGGGCGTGATGATTTCCAGTCGCGGGTAGAGGCAACAGCTTGCCGCTTCAGAAGACGGAGAAGCGGCAGCTTGCCGCTTCGAAACGCGGCAGGATGCCGCGTCTACGGCGGAAATGCCACGATTGGGCTCCCTTGACCTGTCGCGGACCGCCATGACAAAATCGAGCGGATGGCTTACGCATTATCCCCGCTCAAAATTGGCGAAGTCGAAATCGGTTTTCCAGTCGTGCAAGCGGCCTTGTCGGGCTATAGCGACATGGCGATGCGCGTGATTGCGCGGCGGTTGGGCGCGTCGTATACGCTGTGCGAGGTCGTGCTCGACCGGCTCGTGCTCGAAGCAGGCCGCAAGACGCGCCGCCGCTTCATGCAGATGCTCGACGAGGAACATCCGGTCGGCGGGCAACTCATGGGCAGCGACCCGGTCGAGTTCGGCCCGGCCGCGGCGGAGTTGGCTGCCGCGGGTTTTGACGTGATCGACATCAACTTCGGCTGCCCGGTGAAGAAAGTGCTGGGCCGCTGCCGAGGCGGTTATCTGCTGAGCCAGCCCGAGACGGCGCTGGAAATCGTCTCGCGGGTTCGCGACGCCGTGCCCAGCGACAAGCCGGTGACGGTGAAAATGCGCCGCGGCTTGGACGACAGCCAGGAAAGCCGCGACAACTTCTTCGCCATCTTCGATGGCGCCTTCGCCCGCGGCGCCGCGGCCATCACCGTACACGGCCGCACGGTCGAGCAGCGTTACGTCGGTCCCAGCCGCTGGGAGTTCTTGCGAGAGGTCAAGCAGCACGCCGGGCAACGGGTCGTGCTGGGCAGCGGCGATTTGTTCACGGCCCGAGACTGCCTGAACATGCTCGAGCAGACGAAGGTCGACGGCGTAACCGCGGCTCGCGGCGCGATCGGCAACCCGTGGATTTTTTTCCAGGCCCGGGCCTTGGCCGCCGGGGCGCCGCTACCCGATCCGCCGAGCCTCTATGAGCAGCGCGAAGTGATCCGCGAGCACTATCGGCTGGCCGCGGAGATCTACGGGCCCGAGGTCTGCGGCCGGCAGATGCGCAAGTTCGGCATCAAGTATTCGCAGCTTCACCCGCAACCGACCGAAGTGCGCGACGCGTTCATCGCCGTGCGGCGAGCCGAAGATTGGCCGAAGGTGCTCGATCGCTATTACGCCGAAGATCTGCCCGGCCGTTATCCCGAGCCCGACGAC
>DATKRK010000213.1:0-50716 GCA_035532215.1 Pirellulales bacterium
GAGGGCTGAAAAAGCCGGCTAAAGCCGGCTCCCAAAGAGAGAGAATGGTTGCCGGTCCCCACCAGCTAAAGCTGGTGGCAAACACGGATGGGGCCAAGCTCGTCCTTCCAATTCGCCCTTTTTCCTTGACATGCTCGCAAACGGTATCACTTACCATCGCCGCGTCAGCCTAAACTCAATACCGTTCAATTAAGCCTCGTATTGGCCGATGCTAGCGCACGCGGAAATCTCGCTCTTGACTCAAAACCCGGCAAACTTTACCGTTCGCCTGCCTGAACCGCCGGGGGCTTGTGCCGGGCGAGGGCGCCCGGCCCTCCGTTTGGCGCCGGGCGAGGGCGCCCGGCCCTCCGTTTGGCGGCTTGCACGCCGAACGCCTCCGGGCCAGGTTTCCCCCTTCACTCGGCTCACAGCAAGGAAGCAGTAGGGTCATCCCATGCCGCTCGTGCCGCCGCCGAATCCGCAGCCCGTCGCCCCGTTGCCCGCAGATACGGGGGTTCCGTTGATCGATATGAACCGGCAGTACGCTCTGCTCGAAAAGCAAATCCTGGCGGCGATCAAGCGCGTCTGCTCGTCGGGCCGCTTCGTGCTGGGCCCCGATTGCAGCGACCTGGAGCGGGCCGTGGCCGGGTATTGCCAGACGAAGCACGCCATCGCCTGCGCCTCGGGCAGCGACGCGCTGCTGTTGGCCCTGATGGCCTGCGGCGTCGACTCGGGCGACGAAGTCATCGCGCCCAGCTACACGTTCTTCGCCACCGCTGCGGCCGTCGCCCGGCTAGGCGCCGTGCCGGTGTTCGTCGATATCGAGCCGGACGGGTTCAATCTCGACCCGGCGAAGCTCGAAGCGGCCGTTACGCCCGCCACGAAGGCCATCATTCCGGTCCACCTCTACGGCCAGTGCGCCGAGATGGAGCCGATCATGACAGTCGCCCAGCGGCACGGCCTGACGGTGATCGAAGACGCCGCCCAGGCGATCGGCGCCGAATATCGCGGCCAGCGAGCCGGTTCGATCGGCCAGATGGGCTGCCTGAGCTTCTATCCAACCAAGAATCTGGGCGGTTTCGGCGACGGCGGCATGCTCACGACCAACGACGACCACCTGGCCGACAAGCTGCGGCTGCTGCGAGTCCACGGCATGCAGCCGCGCTATTATCACCAGGTGCTCGGCATCAACAGCCGGCTCGACAGCCTGCAAGCCGCCGTGCTGAACGTCAAGCTGCCGCACCTCAACCGCTGGACCGAACTGCGGCAGGCGCACGCCGAGCGTTATACCGAACTGTTTCGCTCGCACCGCCTCGAAGGCGTGCTGGCACTGCCGCCGGCGCTGCCCGATCGCCGGCACGTCTGGAATCAATACATCGTGCGCGTGCCCGGCGGCCGCCGCGACGCGCTTCGCGCCCATCTGAGCCAGAAGAAGATTGGCTCGGAGATTTATTACCCCGTGCCGCTGCACCAGCAGCAGTGCTTCGGCTATCTCGGCGTGCGGCCGGGCAGCCTGCCCGAGACCGACCGCGCCGCAGCCGAGACGCTGGCCTTGCCGATTTTCCCCGAACTGACGCCCGCCGAGCAAACGCTGGTGGTGCAGGAAATCGCCGCTTTCTTCGGCGCCTTTGCGGCCGATGCCGGCCATGCGCTGGAAGGCCCGAAATTCCTCAAGCGGCCCGCCGGAAAGAAGAACGCCAAGACGCGCTAAGGCCCTGCCAGCCGAGATTTGATGCAGGTCCGAGTGATGGGCGGCCCAGTCTAAGTCTAGGCGAAGGCCCAGTTCGCTGGGGCATCGCCTAGGCTCTGCCGCCAGCCACCCCGGGGCGATAGCATTCGTCAAAACATGGCAAACCGAGCGCTTTTAGGGTAGACCGGCTTGAGCCTGCATCGGGCGTCGCTCATCTGCACGCAAGCGCCAAACCTAATTCTTCGTCGTGACAACGCACTACGCAAGCAGCGCGCGTACGACGCCCGCGTGCGTGACTTCGGCGTCGGTCAGGCTGTCGTTGCGGCCGTCGTGCGGATACGCGAGCCGCGCGTGATCGAGGCCCAGGGCATACAGCAGCGTGGCGTGCAGCTCGTGGACGTTGACGACTTGCTCGACCGAGCGATAGCCGAACGGGTCGGTCTGGCCGTGGGCGTAGCCGGCCTTGAAGCCGCCGCCGGCCAGCCAGAGCGAAAATGCGTGGCGGTTGTGATCGCGGCCGTCGTTGCCTTGCGAAACGGGCAGCCTGCCGAACTCGCCCGTCCACAGCACGATCGTCGAATCGAGCAAGCCGCGCTGCTTGAGATCTTTGACCAGCGCCGCACTCGGTTGATCGGTGCGGCCGCACAAGCCCTTGAGGCTTTCGGCGTTTTTGCTGTGCGTGTCCCAGGGCTGGCCGCTGAGGAACACCTGCACGAACCGCACGCCCCGTTCGACCAGCCGCCGCGCCAAGAGACAGCGGCTGCCGTACTCTTGCGTCGCCGGGTTGTCGAGGCCGTATAGCCGCCGCGTGGCTTCGGTCTCGCCCGAGAAATCGATCACCTCGGGCGCCGCGGTTTGCATGCGGGCGGCCGTTTCGAAGTTGGCGATTCGCGCGGCCAGTTCCGAACTGTCGCGATGCCGGGCCAAGTGCGCCCGGTTCAAGGCTTCGACCAGCCGCAGTTGCTCGGCCCTGGCCGCGGCCGGCGTTTCCGCAGGCGTGGCCAGGTTCAACACGGGCGAGGCGCCCGAGCGGAACGTCGTGCCTTGAAACACGGCCGGCAGCCAGCCGCTCGACCAGTTGCGCACGCCGTCGACTGGCAACCCGCCCGGATCGGAGAGCACCACGTAGCTGGGCAGTTCGCGGCTTTCGGAACCCAGGGCGTAAGTCACCCACGAACCGAACACCGGCCGGCCGGCCTGAATTTTGCCCGTGTGAATCAATCGCAAGGCCGCCTCGTGGTCGACCGATTCGGTGGCCATCGAGCGGACCAGCGTAAGATCGTCGACGATCTCGGCCGTGTGCGGCAGCAGTTCCGACAGCTCGATGCCCGATTGGCCGTGCGGGGCGAACTTGAACGGCGAAGCCAGCAGATTGCCTTTCTGCTTGTCGAAGTGAACTTCCAACTCGCCGGGATACGGCTTGCCGTGCTGCTTCACGAGTTCGGGCTTGGCGTCGAACAAGTCCATTTGACTTGGACCGCCGTGTTGAAACAGGCAGATCACCGCCTTGGCTTTTCCCGCCGGTCGCGTCGCCGGCACGCCGGGCTTGGCTTCAGCGGCCAGCAGACCGGAGTTCGTCGCGAGCAGATCTGCCAGCGCCAGCGTGCCCAGGCAGCCGGCATAGCGGCCGAGAAAGGCGCGGCGGTTGAGTGCGAAGGGGTTGTCAGGGTGGTTCATTGAACGACTCTCCACGTCTGAGTCAGTCCCGTAGGGACGGCAGCTAGTAGCCAGGGGCGCGAGCCCCTGGGACCGGAGTCCGCGAATCTGCCAAGCCCCGTTAGGGGCGACAGAGCCATTGGACCCGCGTCAACCATAGGCATTCACACACGCTCCGCCGAACGCAAATCCAAACTCCGCGTTGTGCGGACGATTGTTTCACTCCACATATAAAAACGCATTGCCGGCCAACAGCATCTGGCAGAAATCGGTCCAGGCCTGGCGAGCGGCATCCGCACGTTGGGCGTAATTCGCCCGCTGCGCCGCCAAAAACTTCTCGGCGGCCTCGCGCTCCGCCGCAGCGGGCGGCCGGCTGACGGCAAGCAGGAAGGCCCGTCCGAGCCGCGGCTGAATCTCCTCGGGCGTTTCGCGTTCGAGTCTCACGCAGAACGCCTTGGCCCTCGCTACGGCGAAAGCCGAATTGAGCGCGCTGAGCGCTTGCAGCGGCATCGCCGTTTGGCTCCGCCGCGTGCAGTTGGTGACGATCGACGGGGCGTCGTACACGTCGAGCATGCTCAGCACCTGCGTCCGCCGCTGCTGCAAGTACAAGCTGCGGCGCCGGGCGCCCGGCAGCGATTCGTCGACGACCACTTCGCCTTCGCCGGTGCGCTGGGTCGGCACATAGGGCCCGCCGGGCCGCAAGTCGAGTTCTCCGGCGACGGCCAGCATCGCGTCGCGAATGCTCTCGGCATCGAGCCGCTGCATAGGAAACCGCCACAGCAGGCGGTTGTCGGGATCGACGGCCAGGGCATCGTCGCGCGGCCCGCTCGTCTGCCGGTAAGCCGCCGATAGCAGAATCTGCCGGTGCAGCGATTTCATCTGCCAGCCCTGTTCGACGAACGCAGCGGCGAGCCAATCGAGCAGTTCGCGATTCACTGGCACGGCGCCGCTGTAGCCCAGGTTGTCGGCCGAAGCCGCCAGAGCGACGCCGAAATGGTGCTGCCAGATGCGATTCACGGTTACCCGAGCCAAGAGCGCCGCGGCCCGCGAGTTCGGCCGCGTCAGCCATTCGGCCAAGGCCAGCCGGCGGCCGGTCGTGGCGGCGCCTGGCGCCGGCGTCGGCACAGTGTATGTATTCTCGGGATCGGACAAAATCGCGGGCACGCCCGGTTCGACCTTTTCGCCCGGCTGCGAATAGTTGCCGCGGACCAGCAGAAACGCGTCGGGCGGGTGCGGCGAGAAGTCGGTCAGCCAGGCCACCTTGCCCGGCTTTTCGCTGCGTTTGCCGTTGGCTGCCGCGACGGCTTGTTCCAGTTGTTTGCGCTTGGCCTGCAACGGTTCGTCGAAGTTTGCCGTCTCTCCGCTGCCGGCGGCGGGCTGGCCGCTTTCGACAATCACGTTGTCGACGACAAAGCTGCGGCCGCAGCAGAACTCGAAGCCGAAGCCGCCGTCGGCCAGATCGTCGGCGGTCAGCGTGACCGTTCGTTCTTCGGGCGCCAGGTCGACGAGATGGTCGAGGCGAAACTTGCCTTCGCCGACGTTCGTCACCCGCACGCCGTAATTGCTTCCCGGCTTGTAGGGCGCGGCGCCGAGTTTCGCCGCCGCGCGCGAATCGGCGCCCGGATAATCGACGTGGACCTCGGCGCCGCCGGCCGGGTTGCCGTCGAAGAGAATGTTGCCCTTCCGATCGGCCCCTTTGCCGTTGGCGCTGTCGTCGTAATCGTTCAGGGCGATGTAATAGCCGATCCGCGCGGCTGGCTCGCCGCCCGCAGGGAGCTTGTCGGCGACCAGATCGAACGTGACTTGAATCCAGCCGCCCGGCTCGTCGGGCGTCCAGTCGAAACTTTTCGCGGTCGAGAGCCAGCGGTTGCCCGCCCCGCCCGACTCGATGAGCACGAGCGCGCCGCCTTCGCAGACCGCCCCCGGCGCCGTGCTGGCGCCGACGTGTACGGCGGGCGAGCCGGCCGGCGCATCGTCGCCAGGCGCCGTATTGCTCCACAGGGCCGTCAATAGTTCGGGAGCGTCGAAATGATCCTCGAACAACGCCGCGCCGCGCGGGCGATGCTCGCGCGCCCAAGCGGCGAACTCGCGGCGCCGCTCGGCGATTTCGGCGTCGAGCGCTTTCATTCGCGCCTCCCACTCGACCGTTTCCGCGGCCGAGGCGGTACACACGTGCCGCTCGTTGGGCTTCAGCCAGTGATCTAGATTGAACGCCGGCCGCAGAATCGCTTGCAGTTGGTAGTATTCCTGCTGCGAAACCGGCTCGAACTTGTGATCGTGGCAACGGGCGCATTGGAAAGTGAGGCCGAACAAGGTCGAGCCCAGAATCTGCTCGGCGCCTTCGAGCACCGAGTAGCGATCGGCCAGCACCTCGTCGGGGTTGCCGTCGCTTTCGCCCGTGCCGTCCTGGGCGTTGCGCAGAAAGTGCGTCGCGACCAGCATTTCGACCATCCCGGGCTGCACTTCTTCGCCCGGCCGGTAGCCCGACAGCTCGTCGCCGGCAAGCTGCTCTCGCAGGAAGCGGTCGAACGGCTTGTCGCGATTGAGCGAGTCGACGACGTAGTCGCGATAGCGATAGGCCAGCGGGCGATCGGTGTCGGCGTTGAAGTAGCCGTTGGAGTCGGCGTAGCCGGCGGCGTCGAGCCAGTGCTTGCCCCACCGTTCGCCGTACTGCGGCGACGACAGGAAGCGATCGACCAACCGCTCGTAAGCATCGGGCGCCTGGTCGGCGACGAACTGTGCGATTTCGTCCGGGCTGGGCGGCAAGCCCGTCAAATCGAAACTGACGCGCCGCACGAGCGTCGCCCGGTCGGCTTCCGTCGAAAACGAAAGCCCTTTGGCTTCGAGCTTGGCCAGCAAGAAGCGGTCGATCGCGTTACGGGCCGCTTCGGCTTGGCGCACTTCCGGCGCGGCGGCCGGCGAGAGATGTTGAAAGGCCCAATGGTCGGCCGCATCGGACGCCTCGACCGATTGCGGCAGGCCCGGCGCCCCCGCTTCCAGCCAGCGACGCACGACGGCTCGCTCGTCCGCCAAAAGCGGCTCCTCGGGCGGCATTTCACCGGCGGCGATTCGCTGCCAGAGCAGGCTTTTGATCGGCTGCTCGCGGTCGACGGCCGGCCCGGTCTGCCCGCCGCGAGCCACGCTGCGCGGGGCCGCCAGGTTCAGCTCGCCCTCGCGCTTGAGCGGCCCGTGGCACTTGACGCACCGCGCCTTCAACAGCGGCAGCACGTCGTCGTCGAACGAAACGCCCGGCTCGCCGGCCAGCGCCATCGACGCCGCCAACAGCCACGCCCCGGCCAGGCTGAAGCTGAGATTTCGCATGGCCCGATTGTAACATGCCGGCGACGAGAATGAGCAGCGACTGAGTTTGGCCAGCGGTCGAATCGGGTGGCTGGCGGCAGAGCCTAGCCCGGATTATTCATCAGCCCACACCAACCCGAAGCGCAAGCGAGGCGGAGCAACGCACTTACCTCGCTGGCGCTTCGGGTTTGTATGGAGCGCTTTGTCAAGTAATAGCTGGGCTGATGAATAATCCGGGCTAGGCGATGCCCCAGCATGCAGGCGCCGTTAAACACGAGGGACCTGGGGCATCGCTGCGCTCTGCCGCCAGCCACCCACGTGGGCAAATTGGAAGTGGTTGCAGCATGAATCGCTAACGCGATTCCAGCAACTCGGCCAGGTGCAGCACGCGAACGGTGCGGCCTTGGCGGTGCAGGCGGCCGCCGATATTCATCAGGCAGCCGGCATCGGTCGAGACGACGGCGTCGGCCTCGGTCGCCAGAATGCAGCGGACCTTGTCGTCGACCATCGCTCCGGAAATATGCGGATAGCGGACCGAAAACGACCCGCCGAAGCCGCAACACTGGTCCCAGCGGGCCAGCGGCAAGAACGTCGCTCCCTGCACGTGGCGAATCAACTGTTCGACTTCGTTCGTCAGGCCGAGTCCGCGAAGATGGCAGGCGTAGTGATGGGTCAACTTCCCCTCGAACCGCGCGCCCACGTCGACGACGCCCAACCGGTTGACGAGAAAGTCGCTCAATTCGAACGTGCGCGCGGCGAGTTCTTCGGCCTTGGCGAGCCACTCGGGCTCGTCCGCGAGCAAATGCGGGTATTCATGCTTGACCATCGCAGCGCAGGAGCCCGAAGGTACGATCACTGTCCGCTCGCCGGCGAAAACGGAGATCGTGTGCTTGGCCTGCTGTCGCGCCAAATCGGCGAAGCCGCTGTTGAAAAACGGTTGGCCGCAGCAGGTTTGGGCCTCGGGAAAATCGAGTTCGTGCCCCAAGCGGCGCAACAGCGACACCGTGGCCTTGCCAGCCTCGGGCCGCAACACGTCGCCCAAACAGGTGATCATCAACGAGAGCTTCATAAGCGAGCAACTCTAACTCAAACCTGGGCGACTTGCACGGGCTCGCTGCGCTTTTTCGAACCACGAATTTCCCAGCGCGGCCTTCGGCCGCGACCCATTGAGCCACGGATGAAACACGGATGAAAAACAGAGTCGGAAAAACCGTGTCCGATCCGCGTTCGATCCGTGTTTCATCCGTGGCTCTATCTCCGTGGTTCAATCTCCAGAATGCCATTGGACGGCGACTATGGCGCCGCGATATGCTGGTTTCGCGCGGAGCAAGTCGGGCAAAGGAACAGCACCCTGAGAGTTGATGCAAGATGAAAACCTATCGCATTGCAGTCTATGGCGGCGACGGCATCGGACCGGAAGTCACGCGCGAAGCCGTGCGCGTGCTCGAAGCGGCGGCGGCCCGCGACGGCGGCTTCCGGCTGGATTTGACCGAGCTGCCGTGGGGCTACGAGCACTATCGCCAGACGGGCCAGCTCGCCCCCGACGACTTGCTCGAAGTGCTCAAACCGTTCGATGCCATCCTGCTGGGCGCCGTCGGCTGGCCGGCCGAACTGCCCGACCATCTGACGCTCTCGCCGCTGGTGCGAATCCGGCAGAGCTTCGACCAGTACGCTTGCGTGCGGCCGGCCCGGCTCTATCCGGGCGTGCGCTCGCCGCTGGCCGGCAAACAGCCGGGCGATATCGACCTGGTCGTGATCCGCGAAAACTCCGAAGGAGAATACGTCAACGTCGGCGGCCGGTTCCATGAAGGACATCCCGACGAGTCGGCCGTGCAAACCGCCGTCCACACGCGGCGGGGCGTCGAGCGCATCTTGCGGTTCGGCTTTCAGATGGCCCTCGAGCGGCGGCGCCGGTTGACGATGATCACCAAATCGAACGCCCAGCGATTCGCCTACGTGCTGTGGGACGACATCCTGGAAGAGCTGCGCGGCGAATACCCGGCCGTGGAGGTCGACAAGCAACACGCCGACGCCGCCGTGATGAACTTCGTGCGCTGCCCCGAACGCTTCGACGTCGTCGTGGCCTCGAATCTGTTCGGCGATATTCTCACCGACCTGGGCGGGTTGATCAGCGGCGGGCTGGGTCTGGCGCCGAGCTCGAACTTGGATCCCTCGCGGCGCCGGCCTTCGATGTTCGAACCGGTCCATGGCTCGGCGCCCGACATCGCCGGAAAAGGCATCGCCAATCCGATCGCCGCCGTGTTGAGCGCCGCAATGATGCTCGACTGGCTCGACCAGCGGCCGGCGGCAGCGGCGATTCGCCAGGCCGTCGAGCAGGTGCTGGCCTCGGGCCAGACCACGCCCGATTTGGGCGGCACGCTTTCGACGGTCCAAACCGGCGACGCACTAGTCCGCGCCGTCGAGAGCGCAAAGCCGTAGCCGCTGCGCTTGATGATCGTCGCCGCCGTCTACGACGACGAATTCGGCATCGACTCGGCTTCCGCGGCGGGCAGGTGAAACCCGCCGAACGATGGTGGCGCGTTGATGATTAATACACATGGCGATTTATATCGCTGAGCGTGTTTCTCGCCCCGGCAGGCGCCCGCTGGTCGAATTCGCCGAGAAATCCAGGCATTTCTGCGTCTCGAACCTGGCGCCGCATGCCCTGAGGGGGCGGTTTTATGCCTTGTAGGCGCCTTCGAAACGCCCGGCGGGGCGACTTTATGCCTTATCAACGACTCGGCCGCCGCGGCGCCGCGAAAAGTGCAAGTCGGCACGAATGCTCGACTTGCCGTCTTTTTGGCTGCTTCGCAAGATAACGCATTTCGACAGGGCGTATAAACCATGAAATCACCTCCGGCTCCAGCGCGCACGTTCGCCCGGTGCGCGCAGCTCGCTCGACCATAACGCGTCGCCCCTCCGCTTTCCAACTCATCGCCCAAGCCGCCGCAAGCGAAACGCCCCGAGTAATTGTTGGGTGGGCACTGCCCACCAGACCTGTCGCAGCGTTTTCGAACCCTGGCGCCTTTTCCTGCCCCTTTTCTCAGCACGGAAGTGCGGCAAAAACGGCTGTTTTTGGCCCAGGGCTGTTGCTGTGATAGAATTCAAGCATGGCGCCCAAATTGACTCCCGAACAGCGCGAGGCGCTCGATCGCAGCGACGGCCCGGTGCTCGTCGAAGATGAGCAAACGAAAGAAGTCTACTTTCTCGTCAACGCATCGACGATGAACGCTTGGCAGAGGCAACAGGATCTCGAGGCCATTCGCGAGGGCATCGCCGGCGTCGAGGCCGGCCGCGTCGCTCCGCTCGATGAGGCGCTGGCGCGAATTCCCGCCAAGTTGGGCCTCGCTCAAGGCGAATGACGTACCGTGTCATCGTCACCCGCCGCGCCGAACGCGGCGTGCAGGACGCCGCTCGCTGGCGGGCTATTCACGATTGCGGACGAATTGGTGCTCGTACTGGCCATCCGCCGCGCCGCTCAGGATCGGTTGCATCCGGACGACCTCTCGAACTAAACGGCGTTCGATCGGAATTCGTCTGCTCCGATCCGTGAAATCAGTGCAATCCGTGGTCGGCTCTTCGGCCGGCGGATGAACCACGGATTTCACGGATGGCACGGATGAAGCAGCGGATTTCGGTTCCTGGAACCTTTTCCGCTTGGAACCTTTTCCGCTTCCGCACGAGGGCGGCGCCCGCTTGCAGCATCGCCAGCGCCGCATCCCTCGAACCGCCTGGGCCGCTCAAGCCGATATTCACGGTATAGCGGCGCACGGCCGCCAGTTCGTCATCCGCGGCCGGCTGCCGGCACGACGACGCGAAGATTTGCGCAAACTGCTCGTCCGGCGGCATCGCGATGAACTCGATCGCGGCGCCGTCCGGCAGCCACAAGGTCTCGGGCGTCAGGCGGAAGCCGGCCGGCAAGCGCTCCAGAAGTTCTCCGGGATCTGACCAGACGCCGGGAATGCGAAGCGTCGTCCGTACCGAAGCGTTCGTCGCGGTCATGGATCGGGCCTGGGTTGCACTTTTTCGGTTTTCCCGCGCCGCGGCATCGATTCCGCCCCCACAACGCCCTCTCGCCGAGCAACTGCGTCGCCGAGCCTTGGGCCAAATCCCGCACGGCCGTTTGCACGAGATCTTGACGCCCTTCAGAACAAAATTCAATAGCCCGGATCATCCACCGGCCCGCGAACAGCGCGACGCGGAGCACGACAATAACCCGACGCGTTAGCGAGGCACATCATTCAGGGACAAAAAAACGCCAGGAACCATCCAGCGATGAGGTTCCTGGCGCCTTGGGTATGCACGCAAACTTTCTAAGTCTGCTGACGGCCGATGCCGCTCATTGGGCCGGCGTTGCACGGGGCTCGTGTTCCAAAAACGGGAGGAGATCCGTGTGATGACCGATCATCTTCCACTGGCCATGTTCCTGGCGAAACACGTTCGTGGCGCGGATCGACACTTGCAGCACGCGGCCTTGAGCATCCAGATTGTGGCCGACCTCTCGGCATTGGACGATTGCCAAGTCGCCGGCGACGGTCGCGTGGATTTCTTCGGGCGCGATCTCGCCGCCTAACTTGAGTGCGGCTTGCGCCTCCCAAGCAGCCGACACCTGCTTCCAGCCAATCTGGAATCCGCCGGCAGGGCCCATGTAAGTCACGTCATCGGAATGCGACCAAATCTGCTTCATGGGAGACGGGTCCCCGGTGAACATTGCGTTGAGGCTCTCGTAGAACCGAGCCGTCGCCCGGCCGACTCCCCGTGCATCGTCCGGCGCATCGTTGATCGGGTTCGCAAAGCACGGCGCAACCGGCGTCGCCAGCAGCATCGTCAAGAGCATGGTCATTTTGGAAGGCATGGGATCGTCTCCTGTAGAGATTCGAAAGCAGAATCGTCGCGAAACGGACGTCTCGGTCGCCAGGGGATCGATTTCGCGTCGCATCGAGCGGGCGAAGGAAAGCGTGGCCGCAAGGGCCGCCGCGTCCCGTCGTTCAGCCCAAGCGTAGCTCGCCGTTCCGATGCGCGCCGCCGCGGTTCGCCGACGCATCGGCCGTAATACGGACGACCGGCGTGAACGGCGCCCCCCGCTCCGCCTCCGGAGGAGGAGTGCGGGCGCAGCGGTTATTGCCAGCAGTCCGGTGACAACGGTTTCTCGTCTTCGGCCGCATCCGCCTCATCGTCGCGCCGGTTCGGCTCCGACTGGGCGCCCCTTTGCTCCTGGGGAAAAGTAGCAGTCGCTCAAGGGGGAGAATCCTTGTCGTCGATCAAGATCTTCAACTGCTGGAATCCTTGTTGCCGCGGGGCACTCTCCAAAGGGGTTGTGCCGTTGTCTGTCTTCGATCGCTTGCGGATTTCCCAAAGCTGCTCGTGTCTGCGGCGCGGCGTCGACCTTCGCGAGATCGCTCCTGAAGCTCACGACGCTTCCACGCACTTGTGGCGACGGTTGGAGCCCGATTCGGAGCCCCCCTGCCGGAAGTTGCGGGTTCGAATGCGTCGCGACGATGGATTTTTGATGCTCGACGAAAGCGTATTGGACGAGCCGTGAACTCGTCGGATGGAATTGGAAGGGACCGATGCAAGCTTAAGCCGCTCTATCCTAAACTTAGAGGCCGCCAAACAACTGACTGGGTAAGCTAGGAAATCCGGGGAATCATTCATCCGTAGCGAGGTTTTTTGGCAGCCTCTTAAGTCATGACAGAGCACTAGGGAGAGGTGTTATGATGAAAACGTTGCGTGCCTGCGCTCTGCTTTGTTTGTTGAATTTCGCCATGCTCGCGTTTGCGGGCCAAATGGATGGATCGTTTGAATCCGAGATACCGGAAACATTAGGTCCGCCGCTCGACCGCGCCATCGTTCCAATGGGTGCGGACCCAGCGCAATTACACCTGCTGCGCCGTGAATCCCAGGATGGTTTGGCGGCCGAAGGCCCTGGTGCGATGACTTTCGACTGCGCCCGCACGAATCAGCCCCGGACAACGCGGGAATGCGGGCGCGGTTGCCCCGGTGCGGGCTGGATGCAGAATTACTCGCTGTGTCCTGGATTCTTTGTTGGCTTAGGCGGAAGTTATAATTCAGTTCGCCTCGCTCAGCACATCAATGCCAGCGGAGTTTCGAATGTCTATAGCGGTTCGACCTTGGTTGCTTACGGACAAGCTGGGGGACCCGCCAATCCTTTTCATAGCACCCAATCTACGTTCGCTCCTACCGCGCAATTGGGTTTCTTCCGGAATCGTCCCTCCAGCAACTGGCTGTGGGGCGCTAAGTTTTCATACAGATACTTGGGGACGACCTTTACCGACCAGAACGTCAACTCTCCTCAGACTGGAGCGTTCACGAATACGACCGGCGCTCCTAGCAATACTTCCTTTACAGGGCATGTTATCATTGGATCCGCCCAAACCGCCGTGAACCACGAGTTGGCTTTTATGCCGTTCCTTGGACGTTCGTTCGAGAACAGCTACGTCTACTTGGGCGCCGGCCCCGCGGTGTTCGGAACAAGATCTCAGCTTTATCAAGCAACCGGTTTTGCGGATATCAATGGAACGCATTTCGATATTACAGGCACGCCCGTTAATTTTTCCAATTCCAACTGGATGTGGGGCGGCGCCGCGCAAATTGGGATGGCTTACTCCCTCACTGCGTCCTTGTTCTTGGATGTAAGTTATGACTTCATCATCACGGGCGGATATACCAATAATAATTCAGCGCCCTTTGCCAGTTCGGCCGCCGGTTATACGGATTCTGGCACCTTGTATGTCAATGCTACTCAGCGTGTGATTGCACAATCGTTTACCGTCTCGTTCAATAAGGCATTTTGAGCACTCTCCGGAGTTCACTGGCCGCCTCATCCTCGCGCCGTCAAGCGGCTTTGACGCGGCTCGCGATGCCGAGCAGGGTGCTTGCGAACCATGACCTCGTGCGCACATCGGCCGAGCCGCGTCGCGAGCCATTCCGGAAGGCCCTACGAAAGTGAAGTGGCTTTCCGGTTCTCCGTGCTTCCGAAACGTCCGATGGCAGACACCATCCATTCAAGGCCCCATTGATGTCGAACCCCAACTGCGCCGCCCGCTGCAAAGCCGGTCTGTTTCTGGCAGAGCAGGCAATCAAGTGATGCGCCTGGTAGTCCGTCTGACACTGACCAAGGCTAGTATCGAGAATTCCGCTTGTGCATGGATCCAACCGTCCCTGGCCGGATTTTTTCTCGCATCCGTAGTCCACGCCGGCAGGCGGCGCCGACGCATTATGCACCAGCACCCCGCTTTCGCGCACGCGATAGACATGGTCGCCTTCCACCTCGACATTGTAAACCGGCGCGAGCTTCAGGCGCTCGCTCATCCTCTCAACTACGCTCGTCCCCGTCAACGTTTTGAAGGTCTCGCCACTCCGCAGCTCGGCCGCGGAGACCCACGTCTCGCGATCACACGACCAGAACGGATGAGTACAGGTGACGCCGATCGGCTGGCTTTCGCTTTCCAGCTTGAGGTTGTACACCTCGCCCGATGCGTGGCGGAAGGCGCCGGTGATGAGACGGCCTTCGCCGGGCTCGAGCGGCGGGCAAGGCTCGATGGCCAGCACCTCGGCCTGGCCCTCGACGCTCATCTCGGGCATGTTGAAGAAGATGCCGCCGCCGAGATGCGCGCCGTGATCCGCCAGCCACGGGCCGTTGCGGAGCAAGTCGATCAGACACTCGCCGCCGTCGGCTTGCCGCATTCGCAACCGCACGAGCCGCAAGCCGCGGAAATCGAGTTCCGCGGGCGCCGGCGGCCGGCCGAGCAGCTTCCGCTCGTCCGCCAACAACGTGATCACCCGCTGGCCGACGCGAAGCGTTTCGATGGTCGCCCACGAGCAACTCCAGCAAGGCGCCCAGCAGCGAGGCGGCGGCGCGTTTGATGAATCCCAGGGCGTGGTAGACATATAATTACACGTTGATATGATAGCATCGAAGTTCGCGTCGATTTTGCCGTCGTCACCGGGAAGCCTCGATGCCGCCCAAGCCGCACCAGAACGGGCACGCGCTCGCCGGCCATGCGCTGCGCAATTCGAACTTGCGCGCGCGGTCGATCGCGCGTTCGGCCGACGCCCCGGCGCTGGCGCGGGTGGCGGTCGCCATTCGCGCCAGCGCCTTGGGCATGACGCGGCTGGAATTCTCGCGCTCGTCGGGCATCAGCCGCGGCACGCTGCGCGATTTCGAACTGGGAGTTCACAAACCCACGCGGCAGACGCTGCGCCGCTTCATCGCCTTTTGCCAGCGGAGGCAGGTCGAGCCCAAGCAGCTTGAATCGCTCGAGCGAGAGTACGCGGGGTGTTGCGATTCGCTGGAAAGTCTGATCGCCCGCTTCGAGCTGCGAGCCGGTTCGGCCCGCGAACTGGCGCGGCGGATCGACATCAGCACCAGCACGCTCTGGGAATACCGGCGCGGCAACTTTCCCTTGCCTTGGCCGCTGTTCGAGCGCTGCTGCCGCGCGGTCGGCGACGAGCCCGAGTCGGTCGAGGCGATTTGGCAGGCCTCGCACCGCCGGCGCCTCGTCGCGCGCGGCTACCCGGAAGCCTGGGCCGAACTGTGCGTCTGGTGCTGTCGCAAGAATCGCAGCGAGAGCGATCTGCTGAAGCTCGGCATGAGCACGGCGGCGCTGCGCCGGCTGGGCTATTTGGAGTTGCCGCCTTGGGCGGAAGTCGAGCAGGCGGCTCGCGCGCTGGCGCCCGACGGCGAGGCCTTGCTCGAGCTGAAGCGGCTTTGGCAGCGCAACGAGGCCGAACAGCGGCAGCGGGCCCAAGACGATTTCGGGGCGCAGCTCAAGCGCCTGCGCGAAGCGCGCGGCATGACGCGCCGCGAACTGGCCGACCTGTTCGGAATCGGCGGCAAAAAGCCGGCCCGCATTATCAAGTACATCGAGGAAGACGGCTATTATTCGGTGCAGGCGTATCCGGCGGGGCTGGCGGCGGTGTTGACCGACGATGCGGCCGTGCGACAGCGGCTGTTGGAGGCCTGGCAATTCCGGCGCCGGCAATTCACTTGCCGGCGCCGCCCCGAGATGCGCATCGATTTGCGATTGATTCGCGAAATCTACGGCTTCGAGTTCCGCGACATCAAGCCGATCCTGGGCTATAGCAGCCTCGAATATCAGAAGATCGAACGCGGCGTGGAATCGCTGCTCGACACGGCCCGCGAGCGAATCGTGCAAGCGCTCGACGAGGCGGGCCAGCGCCGCGTGGAAGAGCTGCTCGAACGGCTCGCTGCGCGCAAACGCGAGCGGCTGGCTTGGCGCTCGCCGGCGACGGTGACGGCCTTGATCTCGCTGTTGGCCAAGCGCGAAGGCGGGCTGGCGCCGTTGACCCGCAAACTGGCCGCCGCCAAGCTTGCCGGCGCCTCGATTCCCCGGCTGAGAGAAATCGCCAGCGGCCGCGACGTTCCGCCCTGGAAGCTGTTGGAGCAAATCGGCGGAATCTGCGGCGTAACCGAACTGGTCAGCGTGCGCGGCGACTGGAAGCGCCGTTACCGGGCCAAGCTCCAGCGGCAAGGCATCTCGCCGTTGGCGATCGAATTGCGGCTGCTGATCGCCGAATCGGCGCCGACGATGCGCGCGTTGAGCAAGCATCTGCCCTTCAACTATTCGGTGTTGGTGCGCGACCTGCAACGCATCGATCGCAACCAACCGCTCAAGTGGTTCCACGTCGAACGCATCCTCGACGCGGCCGGATTGCGGACGAACAGCGAGCGTTGGCAGGAAATCCGCATACTGTGGTACACCAACCACGAGCGGCGGCCGGCCGTCGCGGAATAACGCCGCCCGCACAGTGCCCGTGATCCAGGCATAAACGGACGCCATCGCCCGGGTAGTCATACCATTTGATGCTCTGTCAAGAAAAAAATCAGTGCGATCAGGGACGCATCTTCGCCAGGTCTGCCGGTAATGATTGTCACCAGCTAAAGAGATCGTCCTGCTTTTTGGAGGACGAGGCAAGACGTCAAGCCGGCGCCATTACGGGTTCCTCTTCTTTGTTCCGGCTGCGGCAGACGCTGTTGCCGGCAAGTCAAGTTGCATCGAGAACGATTACATGCGAACGAAATCCGCAACTCGGAACCATCCGGAACAGAGAAGAGGAACCCGTAATCCGATGCAGCGGCAAGGACAGGGAGATCCCGGCGACGATTTCCCGCATCAAAAGGAGCGAAATGGGGCGTAAAAAAGCAGGACGATCTCTAACCCGGATTATTCATCAGCCCAGCTATTACTTGACAAAGCGCTCCATGCAAACCCGAAGCGCCAGCGAGGTAAGTGCGTTGCTCCGCCTCGCTTGCGCTTCGGGTTGGTGTGGGCTGATGAATAATCCGGGCTAAAGCTGGCGGCAAACAATCCACGCACTTTTTCTTTACGCAGTCTCAAACGGTATCACTTCGATCGCCCGGCGAGGTTTCCCAGGCGGTTCGCGGCGCGATACGATAGGCGGCGCAAGGCGCCATGTGCCGTCTCCGTCCGTACACCACGCCAAGTCGAGAGGAACATCCCATGCTTCATTCGTATCCGGCGATCCTCGCCCTGGCGGGGCTGTTGCTAGGGCCTGGGGCGGCGCTTGAAGCCGCAGACGCCAAACCGGCCCGACCGAACATCGTGATCTTCCTGGTCGACGACATGGGCGTGATGGACACGTCGCTGCCGTTTCTCACCGACGAGCAAGGCCAACCCAAGCGGTATCCGCTGAACGACTATTATCGCACGCCGAACATGGAGCGACTGGCGGAGCGGGGAATTCGCTTCAACAACTTCTACGCCATGAGCGTTTGTTCGCCCACGCGCGTTTGCATCATGACCGGCCAGAACGCCGCGCGGCATCGCACGACGAATTGGATCAACCCGGACAAAGACAACCGCGGCCCCTCGGGTCCGCCCGCTTGGAATTGGCAGGGCTTGAAGCGCAGCGACGTGACGCTGCCGCGGCTGCTCGAAGCGGCCGGCTATCGCACGATCCACGCGGGCAAAGGGCATTTTGGGGCGCGCCGCTTCGAGGGCGCAGAGCCCAAGAACCTGGGCTTCGACGTGAACGTCGCCGGCTGCTCGATCGGAGCGCCGGCCAGCTATTACGGCGCGAAGAACTACGGCAACGGGCAGCCGCCGGCGTCGCACGCGGTACCCAGCTTGGAGAAGTATCACGGGAGCGACACGTTTCTGACCGAAGCTCTGACGATCGAAGCCAAGGCGCACGTGGCCGAGGCGGTCCAAAGCGGCACGCCCTTCTATCTCTATCTGGCGCACTACGCCGTCCACGCGCCGTTCAACTCCGATCCGCGGTTCGCCGCCCACTATCAAGATTCCGGCAAGCCGGCGCCGGCTCAGGCGTTCGCCACGTTGATTGAAGGCATGGATCGCTCGCTGGGCCAGGTGCTCGATCATCTCGACGCGCTCGGCGTGGCCGACAATACGCTGGTCTTCTTCCTCGGCGACAATGGTTCCGACGCGCCGCTGGGACACGAGCACGCGGTGGCCTGCGCGGCGCCGCTGCGAGGCAAGAAGGGCGCCCACTACGAGGGCGGCATGCGCGTGCCGTTCATCGCCGCTTGGGCCAAAGCCAACGCCAAGAATCCCCATCAGCAGCGCCTGCCGATCGCCGCCGGCGCCATCCAAAGCCAGCAAGCGGCCGTTTACGATCTGTTTCCGACCATCCTCGGCTTGCTCGATCTGGAGTCGCCAAAAGGTTACGTCGTCGACGGTTCGCCCTTGGCTGCGCTGCTGACGGGCAAGCCGGATCCTGCTCGCGAGGATCGGTTCTTGATGCACTATCCGCACTCCCCGCACCGCAGCAACTACTTCACCGTTTACCGGCACGGCGCCTGGAAGGCGATCTACCACTACTTCCCTTCCGAGGCCTCCGAAGGCTCGCACTACCAGCTTTACAATCTGGCCGCCGATCCGTTCGAGTCGCAAAATCTTGCCGCGGCCGAGCCCGAACGGCTGCGCGCGATGGTGCAGGAGTTGATCGCCAGCCTCGAACAGCACGACGCGCTTTACCCGGTGGCCGACGACGGCGTCACGGCGTTGAAGCCGGAGCTTCCTTGAGGGGATTGGGCATCGGTCCATGTACATCCTGCTCGCGCTGGCCAGCCTGGTCGTGGTCGGCCTGGTTTTCATCGACGCCTTCGAAGCCATGGTGCTGCCGCGGCGCGTGACTCGCGCTTATCGGCCGGCCCGGGCCTACTATCGCTCGCTCTGGGCGCTGTGGCGCGAAGTCGCCTGCCGTTTGTTTCGCGGCAAACGTCGCGAGACCTTTCTGGGCGTGTTCGGCCCGCTCTCGATGTTGCTCTTGTTTTGCCTGTGGGCCGCGGCGCTGATTCTCGCCTTCGGCTTGCTGCACTGGTCGCTGGCGACGCCGATGGACCTGTCGCGCGAAGAGCCTCTCGGGCCGGTCGCGTATCTGTACTTCAGCGGCGTGACGTTCTTCACGCTCGGCTTCGGCGACGTCGCCCCGATCGAACCGCTGGGCCGATTCCTGGCCGTGGCAGAGGCGGGAATCGGCTTCGGCTTCATGGCGGTGATCATCGGCTACTTGCCCGTGCTGTCGCAGGCGGCGTCGCAGCGCGAGATCACGATTTCGCTGCTCGACGCGCGGGCCGGTTCCCCTCCGACGGCCGTCGAAGGTCTGTCGCGCGCCGCGCGAGTCGGGCGGATCGCCAGCATCGAGCCGTTTCTGGCCGAGTGGGAACGGTGGGCGGCGCAGTTGCTCGAAAGCCACCTGTCGTTTCCCGTGCTGGTCTATTATCGTTCGCAGCACGACAATCAGTCGTGGCTGGCGGCGTTGACCGCGGTGCTCGACGGCTGCGCCTTGTTCATCGCGGGCGTGAAGCACGTGAACCCCTACCAGGCCCAACTCACTTTCGCGATGGCCAGGCACGCGATGGTCGATCTGGCGCTGGTGCTGAAGGTTCCGCCGCACGAGCCCGAACCGCCGCGATTGTCGCCTGCTGGCTTTCTGCGGCTGCGCGAACGGCTGGCCGAAGCCGGGTTGGAACTTGAAGACGGCCAGGCCGAACAGCGGTTCGCCGAACTGCGGGCGATGTACGAGCCGGTCGCCTTCGGCCTGGCGCAGCGGCTGATGTTCACCCTGCCGCCGATCCTGGCCGAAAAGCGCCCGATCGACAACTGGCAGACCAGCCCCTGGCTCGGCGCCACGCCCGGCATCGGCGACCTGCCGGCCGTCGAGGGGAGAGATGAGCATTTTCGGTGACGTGCGAGACGCGGGGCATTCTCGTCGCGGTCAACTCGCTTGTGGAAAACCTTATTGCATCGAGGATCAAATAACCTACTAATGCAATTCGAGGGTGCCTGGCGGCAGAGCGAAGCGATGCCCCAGCGAGTTGAGCCTTCGCCTAGGCTCAGCCGCCAGGCGCCCGCTGCAATAGAGGGATTTATTTAATCCCGGGTGCTTATCGGTAGATCCAGCAATTCGGAAGTTTCTGTTGAAGGAAGGCGATCGCCTCATCGTCCGCGCACTCAGGCAATTCAAGCTCCTTGAGTTGCGTGAAATTAGCCAGTATCGGAAGCGAAGCATTCGTAACTTGTGTGCAGCAGAGGTTGAGCAACTCGAGCCGATTTAGGGATGACAGCTTCGCGAGCCCCATGTCGGTGACGGCCGTGCCTGAGAGATCGAGGGCTCGTAAGTCCGCAAAGGGGAGCAATAGGTCCACGTCGGCGTCGGAAAATCGCTCGTCAAAGATGGCAATATCGGTGACGTGCGTCAGACTGTAGTCCCCGAAAATTGCCGGAATCCAGGCGATGTATCGTGGCGGATCGTCAATGACGCCAAAATCGAGGACGCGCTGACCGCGCCCAAAAACGAGCGTGAGTTGACCGCCAGGATAGCTTCCACGCCCCATCGGCGGCGGTTGATACTCGTACTCGCCGTACTGCGCTTGAATGGACGCTTCGAAACGGAGCAATGCTTCAGCGCGGGAACGCCGAATTTGTCCGCGAGTCACAAGAGTTGCGCAAAAGCAAAACAGCAACGCAAAAACGAGGAAATAGCCGCCGTGCAAAAGTTGGCGAGCGCGGCGTCGGTCGGCAGCTTCGCTTGCGTCATGATTCGCTTCAAGCTCGGGCATGGCGGTTCACGCGTTAAATCGAATTGAACTCAGGCCGGGGTCGCCGCACAGTCAACGCGCACGCCATGCGACGGTCAAGAATCGCCAGTCTCCTCCGTCAGGGCTTAGCTGCCTCCCTTTAGAGGCCGAAAGCCCTGTGTTGAATTATGCAGTCCCCGAGTGCTCGCCGCAACTGTCGGATTCCATCGTCGTCAAACTTTGTTCTGTCGAGTACCATAGAGTGAACAGAACGCAACCGCATTAAATTCGGCGCCGCGGCATTTGAAACTGCGGCGCCGCTGAGATCTAACACGGTCAGCTTCTTTAGGCCCTGCAAATGGTGAATTCCCGCATCGGTTATGCCGGTGTCGGCGATATGCAGTTCGATGAGCGAGGCGCACCGACCTATCTCGGCTAGATCGCAATCCGTTGTCGAAGTTCCATTGAGGTAAAGCTTCTTGAGCTTCGAAAGTCGGCTTACCGCTGGCAAACGCGGCTTCCCCAGTGCGCTTTCGCCAGGCATTAGCATCGGCATTTGGACCCACGCCACCGAGCGCACGTAGTCTTTTCCGAGCACCGTTTCCACTATTGACCACAGCCGCGGAATGAGCGGCTGATTCCGATCATATCCCACGACTCCACCCTGCCGTTCGACAATCGTAACCACCTCTTGCTGTCTCCGGGCGCTGTTCGTCCAGCTTCCAACACCGATAGCAATAACAGTCAATGCAACAAAGAGGCTTCTGAGACTGAACTGAACGACAGTCAACTTTACAACGCTCATACATCACTGCTGGCAAGAGTAAAGCGAATTGGCAAAGGCAATCGGGGCTGTTGAAGGGCAGGTCAATTTGCCCGCTTCGTTGGCGTTTCTGATCAGCCTGGCTCGGGCTTTTTGGGCCGACTGCGGGGGAACTCACGAGGGAGAATGCGACTAATCCGCATCGAACACGTTTCGAGCGTCTTGTCAAGAACCTGCGCGAAGGCTTTGAAATCGGAGTCCTTGAGGAACAGCGGCCTGCAATAGCGCGAATCGCTTGCGATTGCGAGCAAGCCGCCGGGGCGATAAGGTCGGTTTGCCCGGCGGCCCCAAGCCAGCGCCAGCCCGGATTATTCATCAGCCCACACTAACCCGAAGCGCAAGCGAGGTGGAGCAACGCACTTACCTCGCTGGCGCTTCGGGTTGGTATCGAGCGCTTTGTCAAGTATTAGCCGGGCTGTGAATAATCCGGGCCAGATCGCTCGACGGCTCGTGCCGCCGCTTCCAATCGCGGCTTGCCGAAACCACGCGTTGGGCAGTCCCAGAGCCGCGTTAGCAAGCGAAAAATCATGATTTATATGCCCCACGAAATCATAAACCGCCGCGATGCACGAAAAGGGCCAAAACCTCGGCCCGCAGGCAAAAACGCCGATCGCGGTGATTTATCGAGATGCGTCGAAACGGCCGCAAAATGGGCGTCGATGGGGCATGAAATGCCCGGTTTTGGTCGCCGCCCGATGGCCCCGCGCGGCGAGAAAGCCTTGTTTTCTCGGAGGATCCCGCGACGCAGCGCCGATTCGCACGCGCGCCGCACGGCGATATAAATGAATCGGCCGAAATATAAATCACCGCGGCCGTAGCATCCGCTCGAAGCGTCAACAAACGGCGCTCGTTACGATGCGAGAAATCGCCGCCGACTCTTCCCAGTGCTTGCGGCCGCATCGAGCTACGGGTTCCTTCTCTGTTCCAGACGATTCTGAGCGCACTGCCTTCGTTCGCATGCGATCCCTCGCGAAGCAGCTTTGCTTGCCCCCTTGCAACGCCTGACGCAGCCGGAACAGAGAAGAGGAACCCGTAATTGCTCAGGCTTGGCGATTTGCCTTGTCCTCCGGAAACCAGCGATAGGCAAACTGTTTTAGAGATTGTTACTCCGCTTTCACCGCGAAAGGGATTCATGCCAGACCGATTCTTAATGCGTTTTGCATGCCCGGCTTTGTGGGCGTTCATGGCGACTGCGGCGCACGCCGAACCGCCGGAGTACGAGTGGGAGCAAATCACGCTCAACGCCTCCTTCGCCCCGCGAGACGGCGCCGGGGCGGTCAGCAAGTTGAAGGCATGGCCGGGCAAATAATGGGGTGCTTGTGAAGTGCAAAAAGGCCCTCACTCCGCCATAGCGGGCCACGGCAAGGCGAGTCATTTACCCGGTGCGGAGCGTGGTTCTCCCTTGCTCCGTAGCCGCGGACTTCCGGTCCGTCTCCCCGTAGCCGCGGACTTCCAGTCCGTCGCCGGCCGGGTGACGGACCGGAGGTCCATCCTACGGGTGCTCGGCGAGCACCAGGCAAAGGCTAGCCTATCGCGAATCATCTCGTCCGCGCATTGCATCCGCATTTATCTGCCCGGAAATCCCCTCAAAAAACGCACGCCTGCATTTGCTCCGCAGCCGGAACCACCCACAGGTTCCGCCGAGGAGGCATCAAATACATGCAAGCGCTTCGCGGACGGTGATGCGGGAGGCTCTGATTGCCGCGGTTCCCGTGGCGAGTAGGGAGATCAGGGTCACCAGCGCGATCCAAATACTCACAGCCGGGATGGAGAGGCGGAAGGGGAGCGGAGCGTACATGAAGAGGTTGCCGAGGCCGGCTCCGAGGGCAGCCGTCAATAAAATCGCCGGTAGGGTCGCCAAGAGGCAACTGATCGAGGCGAGAAAGACTCCTTCCGCAATCACTATGCGGCGGACCGTCTTGGGGCGCGCTCCGATCGCGTGCAGGACGCCGAACTCGCGAGTCCGATCGAGGACATTGGCGCTCATCGTCGAGGCGAGGCCGATGCCGCCGACCACTCCCATGGCAACGGCGATCGCCAGCAGGAGCAGGATGATGGGAAGGAGGTGCCCCTCGGAGATCCGGCCGCTGCGACTGACCGAATACGCGGATTCGACTTCGATCCCCGCATCGGTAAGGGCTTTCGCAATTGCCTCGGCGGCTGCTTTACGACTGCGCTCATCGTGGCCGGCGGTGACGATCCGCAACTCGTTCACGCGTCGCGGCTGGTCCAGAGCGGCGGCGAGCCCCTCGGCCGTAACGTAGGCGCCACCGCCGCCCTGTCTCTCTTGAGCGATGCCCGCAACGCGCCAGCTCGTTGGTCTTCCATCGACGAACAGTTGCACGGCCTCGCCAACCCCGACGTCGGGAACCGTTTGGATGCGCGTGATTTGGTTGAGCACGACCGCCTCGATGTCGCCCGCTTCCAGCCAGCGGCCTTCGATAAGCGTTGGCGCCGGGAACGTGGCGGCGTCGGCTGGTATCGCGGTCAGCGTGACGCGACCGTGCCCTTGATCGGGATAGGTCCGAGTGATCGGTATCCGTCCTGGGCCGGCGACGCCGCACGGAGTGCTGCGGTAGCCGTCAACCCGGCTGACGTTTGGCGATCGTTCGACGATCGCCATCGCTTCATCGGCCACCGCCGGGGAGGCGAGTCGCACTTCGACGTCCCAAGAGCGCTGCTCTTTTCGCTCCACATCGATCGCCGCCAAACTGGAACTCATCGACATCCCGGCGACGAACACGGCGCCCGCGCTGGCCAGGAGGCCCGCGGCCAATAGGGAGCGCGTCGGCCGACGAAGGGTGTTTCGCAGCGCCATGAGCAGGCCGCGGTCGAGGCGGCGGATGCGGCCGAGTCGGGAAAGGAGGCCAGCCGCCATGTTGGGCTTCGATGCGAGGCCGCGGTGGTCGATGGCGGACCGCACGGTGGCGCGGCTCGCCCTCACAAGCGGCGGCAGTGCCATGAGCGGCGGCAGAAAAACGCCTGCCGCAAAGATGACTGCCCAGGCCCACCAGGGTGGCGCGAGGCTTATGGCATCGACGCCGAGAAATCCGAAAACCATGTTGGCCAGGAAGCGACCGAGGAAGGCCGCGGGAGGCAGCGCAAAGACGGTGGCCGCCACGGCCACCAGCAGCGTCATCGCGAGGTAATGCCGACCGACGTCCGCCGCACGAGCGCCGGTCGCCTTCATGATGCCGATCTGCGGGATCTGCTGAGTAAACACGCCGCCCAACATGTTTGCGACTAGGATGGCGCTTAGCAGCAGGGCTACCGCTCCGCCTCCAACCAGCGAGAGCAGCAAAGCATCCGCTTGCCGTTGATGAGGATGGGCATAAGGCTCGGGAACTTGAATCTCATGGATCTCCAGGCCAAATTCTCGGCTCAACCGTGCGGCCAGGTCGCCGGCCGCCTGCACGACGGTATCGCGGTCGCGGCTTGGAATCGGAGCGCCCGCTTCGGCGACCTGAATCCTGAGCTGGTCCAGGACAGGCTTTTCCCGGGGCGAAGCCAGCGACGCTACGGACAGATAGCCGTGGCCGGCCTGGTGCTGTGGCGCCGGCGCCAGGCTGGGGTCGTAGACAATCCCGGCGACGCGCAGCCGTAGACGCTCACGATTCGGCGACTCGATGGTCACGACGTCGCCGACGTTCGCACCCAAGAGGGTCAGAGAGTCGCGCCCAATGAAAATCTCGCCAGCTCGCGGCGGCCACGATCCTTTCTGCACCTGGAACTTCGACATTTTCATGGGGTCGTCGTGTGCGGCAACGTACACCTGCATTGGGACGTCCTCGCGCAGGTGGCCGTTGACCTCGACCGGAGTGGTGAACTGAGTGCGCCCGGTTGCGTCGATCACGTCCGAATGCCCGCGCGCAGCGGCTGCGACCGCCGTCATTCGCTCGACTTCGATAGGGTGCTCCAGCAAGATTGTCGCGGATGCCGGCTCCGTCCCTAGATAGGCGGTCCTGGTCTCGCGGCCCACGACCGCCCAGGCGCAAAGCACTCCGCCGAAGACCGTGAGACTGACCGCGATCGCGATCGCCATCAACCCGAAGCGGACCCAAGCCGCCCGCAGGTCGCGGAACAACTTGACAGTCAACATTCGGCTCATGCGAACGTCTCCGGTTCGGCGTTTTCGTATTGGGCGAGTCGTCCGTCGGCAAGGACCACCTGCCGACTGGCGATCGAGCGAATGTCGCGTTCGTGAGTGACCACCACGACCGTCTTGCCGTCGGCGTTCAACTGCGCAAACAGATCCAAGACGGCACGGCCCGTGGCAGAGTCGAGATTGCCGGTTGGTTCGTCGGCCAGCAGAATCGGGGGATCGTTGGCCAGGGCGCGGGCAATTGCGGCGCGCTGCTGCTGCCCCCCTGACAGCGCCGCGGGCGCCTTGTCCGCCTGGTCGCTTACGCCCACCTGCTCCAGCAGGCGTTCCGCCCGCTCGCGCCGTTCGCCAACAGGGATCTTCTTGGCGAAGTCCATCGGCAGCATCACGTTTTCGGCGACGGTCAGCGTGGGCAGCAGTTGAAAGAATTGGAACACCAGCCCCACGTTCCGCCCCCGCCAGTCGGCCAGATCGGACTCCGAAAGCGAGCCCAGATCGGAACCCGCGACGTGTACGCTGCCCGACGAAGGGCGATCGATGCCTGCCAGGAGATTCAGCAGCGTCGTCTTTCCACTGCCGGAACGCCCGACGATTGCGACGAATTCGCCCTGCGGGATGTCGAGGTTGACGCGATCGATGGCGACGAAATTGCCGGCGCCGAGCGGATACGTCTTCACGACCTCACGGACCTGAACTGCACTTCCCATTTTGTCATGCCTCCGAAGCTGATTCCGGCGTTTCGCGAACTGTGGTTGGAGCGGCGAGTTTTTGCGAGCGAAGCAGGGCCATGTGCTGGTGAGCAAACTCCGTGCTCGCGGTGAGGAACTGAGAAATGGCGTTGAGTTGATGAGAGTCGAACGTCCGTAGGAGCTCCGCCATTCGAGAGCGAATCGGTTCGAACACGCGATGAATCTCTTGGGTCCGCCCGTGGGCCGGGTGGAGCGTTTGCTTTCGCTTGTCGTTCGGGTCTGGCGTGCGACGGATGAATCCGGCCCGCTCCAGTCTTGTGGTCACGCCGGTGATCGCGCCGGTGGTCAGGCCGGTGATGGCGGCGAGCTCGCTGCCCGTCGCCGCGCCGTGCTGGCGAAGCAGGTGCAGGCACTGAAGATCGGTCGGACCCAGCCCGAGCCGCTCCGCGACGACGTGGTGCAGCAACACGGCCGCCGTGCTGTGGTGACGCATCAGCCCCACGATCTCGTCGATCGATTCAGGTTTTGTTTTCCGCGGCTTTGCCATCGTGTCAGCTCTCCAACTCGCTTAGATTCTAAACTAATAGATAGGCGACATGCTGTCAAGCCGGCACGCGCGCCGGTGGTGATACCATTCGAACGCCGGTGGTGATACCATTCGAACGGGAGTCAAGAAAAACTTATCGCTTTGTCTGCCACCAGCTTTAGCTGGTGGTAGCGAAACAACATCAACCTTCTTTTTCAGCCGGCTTTAGCCGGCTTCCCGAGGGCTGAAAAAAGCCGGCTAAAGCCGGCCCCCAAAGAGAGAGAATGGTTGCCGCTCCCCACCAGCTAAAGAGATCGTCCTGCTTTTTGGAGGACGAGGCAATTCGCCAAGCCGGGGCAATTACGGGTTCCTCTTCTCTGTTCTGGCTGCGGCAGGCGTTGCAATGGGCAAGTAAAGCTGCATCGAGAAGGATGGCATGCGAACGAAGGCTGCAGCCTCAGAACCATCAGGAGCAGAGAAGAGGAACCCGTAATTCGATGCGGCCGCAAGCACAGCGAGCGCTCGGCGACGATTTCTCGCATCAAAACGAGCGCCGTGGGGCGAAAAAAGCAAGACGATCTCTAAAGCTGGCGCCAAACGCGGATGCGGCCAAGCTCGTCCTTCCAATTCGCCCTTTTTCCTTGACATGCTCGCAAATGGTATCACTACCCGCGCGCCGGCATTCGACGATCGGCGCTCGACAAACCAGCCCCCTCTTGTTAGCATGCTTTAGGTTTCGTGGGTATTGGAGGACCGACATGTTCAACTCTGGACCCAATCGCCGTCTCTCGATGGCGTTAGCGGCGTGCTTTCTCGTCTGGCCATACCACGCCGCGCTGTCTGACTGTCCCACGCCGGAGGCCGACCGAACCGAGGAGGACCATCGACGCGAGGCCGTTGGCCGCGAGGCGCGAAGCTTCAAGCTCTCACTCGATGGCGACAAATCCGACGTAACTTTGGTCGAGGAGCCCGTGCTTCGCTGGGGCAATAGCATCCGAGGCGGGGCCAGCGGCGGGACATTTCTGTGGACCGCCAAGGGCCTGCCGGTCGCCACGTGTTGCATCTGGTGGTCGGACCCGCGAACCATTTGCCTGGCATTTGGTTCACTGACGGAGAAGCCGATCCGGGCAGAGAAACAGGGGCGAACGATCTGGCACTCGAAAAGGCCCGGCCTTGAATACCGCGACGTGCCTGATGCCCCCGCGACGGCTCGATCGGCCACGACGCGGCTGACCCAGTTGCGGAACATCGCGCGGGAGTTTAGGGCGGTGCTGGTCTACGGCGACCAGGGGACCGAGGATCTACGGCTCTTGCCGCAACCGCTCTACCGTTACTCCGGCGACGATTCGGCGATCGAAGACGGAGCCGTGTTTGCGTTCGCGACGGGAACGGATCCGGAGTTGATCCTGCAAATCGAGGCGGTCGCGGGCGACCACGATGCCTTGCGCTGGCGATATGCTGTCACGCGCCGCACGTCGGGCGCGTTGCGCCTTTCGCACAAGGACAACGTGGTATGGACTTGTTCGCGGACGGAGGGCGCGTTCGGCGAGCCGTTTTTCGTTTGCCCCGCGCCCTGACGCACACGTCCACACTCCGTTGCCCTCGGGGCCAGCTTTCCCCAGTTCCTCAATTGGGATCCTCCGCTTGAGCGGCCTGCAATCGCGCGAATCGCTCGAGATTGCGAGCAAGCCGCCGGGTCGATAAGGTCGGTTTGCCCGGCGACCCCAAGCCAGCGCGAGGTCGCTCGACAGCCGGCGACGCCGCTTTCGCGCACGGCTTGCCGAATTCACTGGTTGGCGGCCGAAGAACCGGATTGGCAAGCACAAAATCGTGATTTATACGCCCCACGAAATCATAACCGTCCGCGATGCACGAAAATCGCCAAAACCTCGGCCCACAGGCGAAAACGCTGATCGCGGTGATTTATGGAGATGCGTCAAAACGGCCGCCAAATGGGCGCCGAACGGGCATAAAATGTCCGGTTTTGGACGCCGCCCGACGGCCCCGCGCGGCGCGAAAGCCTTGTTTTCTCGGAGAATCTTGCGATGCGGCGCCGATTCGCACGCGCGCCGCGCGCGGCGATATAAATAAATCGGCCGAAATATAAATCACCGCGAAGGCGGCAATCGCCACGACGTCTGGCATTCGGCCGACGAAGAATTGACGTTTCCCGTCTGGCTGGGCGGATTGAACCTGCGGGTGCGCGATCTGTTCGCATAAAGCCGCGGCTACGCGTTTTCCGATTCGACGTCGGCAAGGGCCTTGATGAATTCCTTCATCGTGGCGAAGCGCTTGTCGGGGTTGCGCTCGATGGCCTTGTGGATGGCGGCGGCCAACTTGGGATGGATCTGGGGGCGGTAACGCTGGATTTCGACCGGCGCGTGCTCGGCGTGCTTCATGGCCACCAGCCCGGTCGTGCCGCGCTCCCAGGGAAGTTGGAACGTGCAAATTTCGTAAGCGCTGACGCCGAAGGCGAAAATATCGAGCCGGCGGTCGGTCGCCTGACGCTTGACCAGTTCCGGCGCCATGTAGTTGGGCGTGCCGGTGCGATTGCCGGGCTGCATGAACTGCTCGGTGGCCGGCACCGTCAGGCCGAAATCGATCAGCTTCAAGTCGCTGCCGTCGGGCTGGACGACGAAGTTCCGCGGGCAAACGTCGCGATGGATGTACCCGGCCTCGTGAACCGCATTGAGCGCCTCGGCCGCCTGGCGGATGAGTTGTACGCGGCGCCCGTCGAGCAGCTCGCTCTTGCCGATAACGAGCGAGTTCAAGCCCGGGCCTTCGAGAAACTCCATCACCAAAAACGGCTCGCCCTGCAAGGTCGTGCCGTACTTCAGCACTTTGACCACGCGCGGGTGGCTGATCTTGGAGAGAATCTCGCCTTCGCTGGGCTTTTTCAGCCCCTTGAAGCGGGCCTCGAATTCGGCCGTTTTCTTGCGATCGAGAATCTTCAGGCCGACGATTTCGCCGGTCTCGCGGTCGCGGGCCTTGTAGAACTGCGACATCGTGCCGGAGATGGCCGCGCGCATGAACTCATATTGACCGCGAACGTCGACGCGTCCGCCGCTGATGATGGTTTTGAACTGGTCGAGTAGTCCCATCTATTTCCCGCAGTAGTCGATGGCCCGGGCGATCTCGCTCTGGAGATCCTGGCGGCGGACGATGCGGTCGATAAAGCCGTGCTCCAGCAGGAATTCGCTGGTCTGAAAGCCCTTGGGCAGCTCGATGCGGATCGTGGCCTGAATCGTGCGCGGCCCGGCGAAGCCGATCAGGGCCTTGGGCTCGGCGAAAATCAAGTCGCCCAGCGAGGCGAAGCTTGCCGCCACGCCGCCCATCGTCGGGTTGGTCAGCACCGAGATGAACAGCCCGCCGGCCTGGTCGTAGCGGGCCAGCGCGGCCGACACTTTGGCCATTTGCATCAAGGAGAGAATGCCTTCGTGCATCCGGGCGCCGCCGCCCGAACCGCTAACGATAATCAGCGGCAGGTTCTGTTCGGTGGCCCGCTCGATGAGCCGCGTCAGCTTTTCGCCGACGACGGAACCCATGCTGCCCATGATAAAGGCCGAATCGGTGACGCCGAACGCCACGCGGCGGGCGCGGATCATGCCGCAGCCGGTGACGGCGGCCTCGCGCAAGCCGGTCCGCGCCTGCTCCGCCTTGAGCCGCTCGGCGTAGGGCTTCTTATCGACGAAGCCCAGCGGATCGGTCGGTTCCAACCCGGCATCCCACTCTTCGAAGGTTCCCTCGTCGAGCAACTGGCGGATGCGTTCTTGGGCCGAAACGTACCAGTGATAATCGCACTCGGGACAGACGCCCAGGCGCTTGTCCGCCTCTTTGCCGAAGATGGTGGCTTGGCAACCAGGACATTGTTTCCAGAGCCCCTCGGGCACGCCGCGTTTGGGGCGTTTCATGCTGGTTTGTCCCGCTTGAGTGTCGCTTGCGTTGCCGGCGGCCATGCGAGGCTCCCGAATTTATCCGCTGTGCGCCAAGCTGTGCGGCTCGACGTCAATGATTTCCCACGTGCCGTGAGCTACCCCGGCTTGCCACAGATCGCCCACTTCGCCGCGGCCCAAATAGGCGCGGACGAGACTGGCCAAAGGTTCTGGGACGACCAGGCCGACTTTGCCCTGCTTGTGCTTGCGCAGCAGACGTCCCAGCGCATCGCGAACTCGATCCTGGGCTTCGCTGACCATTTCACCCTCGGGCGGGCAGACGCTGGCCGGTCGCTCCTGCCATTGTCGATAGACTTTCGGTTGTTTGCGTTTGACGTCTTCGACCAGCATGCCCTGCCAAAGCCCGTGGTCGAGGTTCTGCATGTTGTCGAGCGACTTGAGCTTGATATCGAGCGACTTGGCGATGGCTTCGGCGGTTTGCCGCGCGCATTCGCAGTCCGACGAGTAAAGCACCTCGAGCCCCTGATCTTTCAGCTCTTGGCTCACGCGGGCCACTTCGTGGGCGCCTTCGTCGCACAAGGGAACGTCCAAAACTCCCTGGATTCGCCCCTGTTGATCGTAATCGGTGGCGCCAGGACGGATCAGTACAATTTGAACCATCGCCGGTTTTTCGAAAACCTCCTAGGGAAAATGAATCAATGCGCCGCGGCCAACTTGTGCAATTCGCCCATGGCCGCGGCATAGTCGTGAGACTTGAAAATCGCCGAGCCGACCACCAACAGTTGGGCGCCGGCCGCCGCGCAATCGGCGATCGTCGTCTCGTGAACGCCGCCGTCGATTTCCAGCAACACGTCGTCGCCGACCAAGGGGCGCAGTTCCCGCAACTTGCCCAAAGCCTGGCGATCGAATTCCTGCCCGCCGAAACCTGGCATCACGCTCATCACCAGCACCAGATCGCAAACATCGAGGCAGTGCCGGATGGCCGAAACCGGCGTGGGCGGATTGATGGCCAGCCCCGCCGAACCGCCTAATGAGCGAATCTTCTCCAGGATGGGCCGCGGGTTCTCGACCGCCTCGGCGTGAATGGTCATGTTGTCGGCCCCGACCTCGAAATACCTTTCGACGTATTCGGCCGGATCGGAAATCATCAAGTGGACGTCGATCGGCAAGCGGGTCATCTTGCGGAACGCTTCCACTAAAGGCAAGCCGTAGCTCAGGTTGGGCACAAAATGCCCATCCATCACGTCCAAGTGCAGAGCCGGCGCCCCGGCTGCTTCCAGCCGCTCGACCTCGTGCTGCAAATGCCCATAGTCGCACATCAAAAGCGACGGCAATATGGCAGGCGATGCGTCCCGCAGGGCGGCAAAATGGTTACGGCGTGACATACGGCGTGAAAAGAGCAGATCAGCGATGCGCGACTGGACGGCCAAAAACAGACGTGGGGCAGAAGGTTCACGGGACGCCACGTCGAAATCAGAGTTCCCACGATCCTTTTGTCCGGCAATCGAACAGTCTCAAAAACGGCACGCGCTCAAACATCGTCGCCTTTTTGCCGCGGGCTTTCGCCGACGCTTGCGGCTGTCATTCTAGCACCGACGAACAATGCAGTCTGCGCGTTTCTGGCCAATATTCTTAAGTTCTTTTTACGAAACAAGTTCGGTGCGGGCGGACGCTTACCGCCTTTCGACTTCCTGGCTGTGAGGCAGGTCGTCGAGGCTCTCCAGCCCGAAGAGCTCGAGAAACCGCGCGGTGGTGTGATAGCGCGGCGCCCGAGGCGCCGCGGGGTCGCGCTCGATCCGCAACAGTTGCCTGCGGACCAGTTGAGACAGGATCGTCCCGCTGGGGGCGCCTCGCAGGCGATTCACTTCTTCGCCCGTTCGGCCGCTCTGATAGGCGATGATCGACAACACTTCGATCGCCGCCGGCGATAGCCGGGCGTGGCGCATGCGGCCGTAGAACTTGTCGCGGATCCGGCCGTACTCTTCGCGCAGCAACAGGCGATAGCCGTCGGCCTCGTTGTAGATGCGGTACGGGCAACCGTTGGCGTCGTATTGCTGGTTCAACTCGTCGACCAGTTCGTCGATCTCCGTCGCGCACACGCCGCGCATCAGGCTGGCGACGCGCTGGCTGGAAAGCGGCGTGTTGTCGCGATTGCCCACGAACAGCATCGCTTCGAGAATGTTGCGCGGCGAAACTTCGCAGGCGTCGGCGGCGGGTTCTTCCCCGACCGATCGACTCTTGGGCTTGATGGGCAGGCCCGCCGCCTCGATGATCGCGGCTTCGTCTTCGTTCTCGTCCGGCTGCGGCTCGGCATAGGGATCGCCCCCCGAACCGAGCATGCCGGCGAACGCCTGACTCAAATCGTCGAGCGACAAGCCGCCATCGGCCGCCTGGGAAGATTGCGGATTGGCGGTTGAGGGTTGGAGATCGGGGGCTGGCGGCAAGGAACCTTTTTCCCGCATGGGCCTCTGGGGCTTTTTCTCTTCCCTGTCTACCACATGCCACCTGCTACCTGCCCGTCGCCGCCTACATCATGGAGGAACGGGCGCCCTCGCCCGTCAATCGCCTACATCATGGAGGAACGGGCGCCCTCGCCTGTCAATCGCCTACATCATGGAGGAACGGGCGCCCTCGCCCGTCAATCACCTACATCATGGAGGAACGGGCGCCCTCGCCCGTCAATCACCACATGCCATCTGCTACCTGCCCGTCGCCGCCGACTTCCGCTTCGCCCACTCGCTCTCCATGAACGCCAGCCCGTCGCGGGCCAATTGCTCTTCGCTCTCGAACATCCGGCGCCAGATTTTCGTGGCGGCTGCCAAGCCGGGCAGGGCCAGGCCGAAGGCTTCGATCACGAACCAGCCGTCGTAGCCCGTCTCCTTGAGCGTGTCGAACGATTCCTTCCAGTGTACGTGCCCTTGGCCGGGCGTGCCGCGATCGTTTTCCGAGATGTGAACGTGGACCGTGTACTCGGCGCAGGTTTTGATAGCTTGCGGAATGTTCTTCTCTTCGATGTTGGCGTGGAACGTGTCGTACATCATGCGGCAGTTCGGATGCCCGACGTCCTTGACGAACCGCACGGTGTCGGCGGCCGTGTTGAGCAGGTAGCACTCGAAGCGGTTGAGGTATTCGACCGCCAGCGTCACGCCGCACTTCTGGGCCGTTTCGGCGTTGCGCTGCATGCACTCGACGCCCCATTTCCATTCGTCGGCCGTCGGCGGGCTGCCCGAAAAGCCGCCGAGCGACGAATGGAACGGCCCGGCCATGATCTTGGCGCCGACGGCCTGGCAGCATTCGAGCACGCCCTTGAGCTGCTCGACGCCGGCGGCCCGGACCTTCGCGTCGGGGCTGATCGGGTTCTTGTCGTCCAGCACGCAGGTGACGACCGTCCGCTCCAACCCGGTGTCGTCGAGCCAGCGGCCGAGGTCCCGGTACTTCTTCACGTCGTGATCGAAGATCGTAAATTCGACGCCATCAAAGCCCATCTTCTTGAGCCGCTCCATCAACGGGAGGTGCTCGTCGGTGAGGTTGTCGGTCCACAGCAGCATATTCATGCCGAATTTCATGCAGGTCTCCTCAAGTCGGACGGTGCCATCCTTCAATAACCCTAATGCAAGACGTGGGTGCCTGGGGCTGAGCCTAGGCGAAGCCCCAGGTCGCTGGGGCATCGCTTCGCTCTGCCGCCAGGCGCTCCGCTGCAGTATAGGGAGTTCATTAGTCCTCGGTGCTGAAGGGGAGAGCGAGAGCGTCGAACGAGCTCGCTCGTCCTCGCTGGCGCTTCGGGTTAGTGTGGGCGGTTCAATGGATCGGGTTGTGTGGCGCCAGCAGTTCGGCTTTGCGGCGTTCCACGAGCCGCCGCGCCTCGGGCAGCAGTTCGCAGAAGGCTTCAGGCAGCGGGGGCAGCGTTACCCGCCGCATGACCTGGTTCAGCCGAACCCACAGTTTGCCATCGTCGGCGTAATCCCACAAGAATCTCTCGCGGATAAACAGCGGCACGAACTCCCCGAGCCGCTCCGGAACGCCGGTCGCCATGCGGCCGACGGCCTGTTGAATGAAGGCCGGATCGACGGCCGACAGGGCTTGATAGTAGGCTTCGAGCCGCTCGGGCTCGTCGGCGATCAAGGCCGCATCGAGCAGCAATTCGACCAGGATATGCCCCAAGAAGCTCGGCCGCAGGCCGTCGTCCGCCGGCAAAGCATCGCGGACGAGCACCGTCAGTTGCCACGATAGATCAGCGAAGGCCGCCGTTTCATGGAACCAGCCATCGTCGGCATGGTGCTGCACGATTCCTCGGGCCAAGGCCGCCAGCCGCGGATCGGCGTCTTCGACGAACTCCTGCGCATGCTTCGAGCGCGCCTTGACCCTGCGGGCGACCACATTCAGCCAGTCCGGCACGGCCGTGCCGGCCAGGAAATACGGATCGTCGACAAATGCGCGGCCGTGGGCGAAGTAGTTCATTCAGAAGCGGCTTGCCCCAGCGGGCCGGGCGGCAGTGTCCCGAGGCCGACAATTCTTACCATCCGCGAAACTTCGTCGACGGTAAACGCGACGCGCAATGGCGGCTCGGAGAAGAAGTAAAGTTTCTCGATCATCCGATCGCTGAACTCGGTCGGATTTTCCGCCAGCTTATCGTCGATTGCCTCGACAGCCAAATTGACAGCGTCCCTGTTTTCAGCGTTGCTCCACGCGTCCGCTAAATCATCCAGCGCGTTTTGGAGCCAATCGACTTTGAACCGCCTCATTGCCGGTCCAACGAGCGGAGGTGTTCGAGTACTTCGGCGGTTGTGTAGGTCGGTTGAGGAACGCTAAGCCTCGCTTTGAGCATGGCCAATTCTTCAGCCGAAGGCCACGCATCACTCGGACTCTCGTGCTTCTCGTCGACGATCGGCAACTGATCCGGCCAATCGGCAGCATAAACCCGATTCAAAATCTCAGCCCAAACTTCTTGCCGCCGATCGCTGCTCCGAGGCCTTTCCGGGACGTTAGGAGCACTGCCCCAGAATCCGTCTCCTGGAATCAGTTCCTCCCCCGTTTGCGGTTTGTAAGTTACCACAGCCGACAGTGGCGGAAAGCGTTGAGCGGCATACAAGCGGTTGTTCAACTCGCCGAGCGGGCGGTCCCACGTGCCATGGTAATGATACCAGGCGCCCGTCTCCCTTTGATACTCGTTGGACAAGTCCTCATAGCTCATCGTCTTCTGATTTTGAGCTGTTCGGACGAGAATGCGATAAAGGATGTCGAGATCAGGCCGGGCCTGGATGGACATGGCGTTGCTCCGGGAATAAGAGACGGAAGCCAAGCGTCTATGTAAATCTTACGCTATCTGGCTTATCGCCGTCCAATCGCTTTTCGACCCGCTTCGCCCGGCGGGCACTACCGGACCTTCATAACTCGGTTCCCCGGTCCCGACCTCCGAATTCCGCCCTCCGCCCTACCCGATCTCCACCCACTGCCCGCTCTTGGCACTGGCCAGCACGCCGTCGCAAACTTTTTGCGTGTGCAACGCGCAGCGGAAGTCGGGTTGGACGGGCTTGCCGGTTTCGAGGCTTTCCAAGAAATCGGCCAGGGCGTTGATGAACGTGTGCTCGTAGCCGATCGTGCAGCCGGGCACCCACCAGTGCTTCATGTAGGGGTGCTCGCCATTGGTCACGTGAATCTTCTGCCAGCCGGTCAGGTGGCTTTCGATCTTGGCCCCCGTCTTCGGGTCGGAGTATTTGAAGTATTGCAGGTACTGCGGGTCTTCCAGGTCGAAGAACACGCTGCCGGCGGCGCCGTTCATTTCGAAGGTGTTGTAGTTCTTGCGGCCGCGGGCGTAGCGCGTGCTCTCGAACGTGCCGATCGAGCCGTTGGCGAACTGCGCCAGGAACATGCAGGCGTCGTCGATGTTGACCGGCTGCATCTTGCCGGTCTCCTGGTGCATCCGCTCTTTGACGAACGTCTCGGTGGCGGCCGTCACGCGATTGATCGGGCCGTTGAGCCATTCGGCCGTGTCGATCGAGTGGGCCAACAGATCGCCCGTCACGCCCGAGCCGGCCACGTCGGCGTCGAGCCGCCACAAAGCGGCGCCGCCTTGCGGCACGTCTTCGGCGATCGTCCAGTCTTGCAAATACGTCGCCCGGTAGTGGAACGGCCGGCCGATGCGCCCTTCTTCGACCAATTGCCTGGCCAGGGCGATCGCCGGCACGCGGCGGTAATTGAACCAGACCATGTTCGGCACGCCGGCCTTCTCGACGGCGGCGCACATCTCTTCGCCTTCGGCCACGTTCATGGCCAGCGGCTTTTCGCAGAGGATCATCTTGCCGGCCTTCGCGGCGGCCAGCACGATCTCGCGGTGCGTATTGTTCGGCGAGCCGATATCGACCACGTCGATATCGTCGCGGGCGATCAGCTTCTTCCAGTCGGTCTCGTACGACTCATAGCCCCAGTTTTCGGCGAAGGCCTTGATCTTGGCCTCATTGCGGGCGCAGCACGCCTTGAGCACCGGGCGGTGCTTGTGCTGAAAAAACTGGCTCACCTGGCGGTAAGCGTTCGAGTGGGCCCGGCCCATAAAGCCGTAGCCGATCATGCCGATGTTCAAGGGCGTGGACATGGGAGAATCCTGGGGCAAGGTCGGAAGTCGGAGGTCGGACGAAAACGAGAATCCTTTGGGAAACCTGTGGGGCGTTGGCGCCGCCGAGGCGATCGAAGCGTGCGTTTTTTAGGCATAGCCGGGCAATAAATGACGCATAGACGACGAGTGAATGAAGGCGCCCTGGTCCGCGACGCGGGCCAGGGCGGAGGCGGCCATTTACCGCCCGGACCTGGTTATCCCTTGCCGGGTTGCTCGCCAGCAGAGCCCGACTCCGTTTCACCAAGCAAGGGCGAGTTATAACACTTGCAAAAAACATTTAATGCGACCGCCGCAAAATTGGTCCACGAATCCCAGCCGCATTTATTGCCCGGCCATGCCTAAAAAACGCACAGTCGCGATACTCAGCGGTCGGAATTCACGCACAGCTTCTACAGGAGTCAGAAATCATCATTCGTAAGGCCTATGGAACGATACCAAATTCGCCGGGCAATTCTAGCCTCAGCTCTGTTCCGACCTCCGGCTTCCGACGTCCGACCTGGGCTTCAGCCCCAACAACTTCAAACTATCGCGCCGGATCAACGCCTCGATCTCCTCCTCGTTCAGCCGCGGCAGGGCCGTGCCTTCGAGCATGCGGTTGAGATTGCGGAGGCCGTCGATCGAGGCGTTGACGGTGGTGAACGGGTAGTCGCTGCCGAACAGCAGTTTGGGCCAGACGCCGTATTCCTGCACGAGCATCAGGCTCCGATAGAACTGAAACGGCCGGTAGTGCAGGGCGCTGATGTCGACGTATACGTTCGGGTGTTTGCGGGCCGTGACGATCGCTTCGCCTTCGTACGGGTGCCCGAGATGGGCCATGATGATTTTCACTTCCGGAAAGCGCGCCGCCACGACATCCAGATGCCGCGGCAACGTGTACTCCAAAGGCGCCTGGGCGACGAACGTCGTGCCGGTGTGCAACAGCACCGGCAGCCGATGCTTTGTGGCGTACTCCCAAAGCGGCTCGAGCGATGCATCGTCGGGCCGGAAGCCGGCGTACATCGGCAGCAGCTTGATGCCTTCGAGCTTCAACTCTTGATGCCCAAAGCGCAGCTCGTCCTCCCAGCCCGGCTGCGTCGGATCGACCGACAAAAAACCGATCAGCTTGTCGGGATGAGCCGCCACATAATCGGCGACATACTGATCGTCGACCCACAAACCGCTCAGCCGCGCTTTGCCGCCGAACACGACGGTGATCGTATCTTCGGTCGCCGCCTTGCGGTACTCGTCATACCGCACCGTCAGATCGACTTCCACGCCGGCGCGAGCCCGCTTCGCCTGCTCGCGAAAGTCGTCGTTGAAGTGCGTGGGGTAAGCCCAGGCATGGCTGTGGACATCGACTATCATCGCGATGCGGCGCGCTGGCCGCCGTTTCAGGGCTTGACAAGAGGATATCGATTGAGGATCGAACGACGGCGCGCCCAATCATTAATCAACAAGTGCCGCCCTCAACCATGCCAAAAATGGGACTATTACCGGCGCTCCGGCATCGAGATACCGTGCCGTGATACTCTGTCCTAATGGTTTGCCAGGTTCCTTTTGCACCGCAAGCCAAGAGTGAATTCGTGCTTTTGGAAGGTGCGATTCTTCAAAACGAGGACGGACGATTCCGCTCAGAAACGAATCTACTGTGGGCAGCAAATCGTCGTTTTCAGGAACGAGGAACGCAAGGAAGCTTTCCAACATGCCAGGGATTTCGTTGTTAGGCATTATCCACGCACCGAACCTAACGCCACTAGAGAGTTCGACGACGGTGCCTTCAGCCTTTGGATGATCGGGGACGTCGAAACCGATACTGCGTATCCGATCTCGTAACGCATGCCATCTGGTTTGAGCGTCCTCATCTGCGTCCAATATCACAGCAAGGCGTTCAAGATCGCTTGCAATTCGTAGTCGCAGTGGAACCGACGTTAGAAGCTCATCGACTCCGCCAAGTTCCTCTACGCGAAAAGTTTCCGGAACGCCGTGCGCTTTCAAGAGAGCCCACATTACATGCTTGTCGTCGAGGCCCTCAACCAGAAGAAACCGGCTGCCCATCTTTTATCGCACCTCAATTTTTTCTCGTGTTACGATGGACAGGTCTTCTTCGCTTACAACGACTGCCTTCGTCGAGTCGCCCTTTCGTTCTATTCTGACTAGCATCCCGTCGCATCCTGGATCTTCAGCCGCAGCGATCTGAAATGCCTCAATGCAATCCCAAGAGTGGGAGGTAGCGAACACTTGGACGTTATGCAAACGCGATACCCGGAAGATAAATCGCCAGAGTTGCGGCAACACCGTGTAGTGAACGCCATTTTCGGCCTCGTCGATTAGTAACATCGGCTCACTACGCCATTCGTCGTCTGGAACCTCCGGAAATAACGTTCCCTGGCGCGCCGATGGCCCGCGCGCGAACTCGAGTGCTAACGCTATCTGGAACATGTGGGCGATTCCATCGCCAAGGCTTTTCAGTGGAATCGGATTTTTTTCCCCTTGCAACCGGACCAGAAACATTCGGGCGTGCCGTTTAAGGGGATGCTCGACGAGGCTAATTCGCTCCACCGGCGCAACAATATTCAGGCACTCGACGACACGCGTCTCTGCATCTCTTAAGCTTATTCCATCCCACCAAAGTGCAACTTCATTTTCGTCGGCGCCGGTCGCTGAAACAAATGCAGGTCCAATTTCGCGTTGCCGACGACTGTACGAAAACTGATGCACTGGAAACAGCCGACGTTCCCCTCCGCGCGTGACCGCGAGAGCCTGAAGAATTGTCGAATCGCCATCGGTAATTTGGCCTACGACTTCTTCGTATCGGCTTGCCGAGGGGATCTTTGGATCATCGTAAGTCGTGCGACGCAACAGCGTAGGCACAATACGAATCGTTGAAGTATCGTTCTCCGAGGGCCCAAGCACGATGGAATTGGCATCCGGCGCCATAACGGCTCGACCGTGGAATAATGACGCGATATCGAGTTTTTCTTCGTTGGAACCGATGTCTGCGGCAACTTCGTCGCGATGTATCAAAAGATTGCGAATTGCAAACGGGTTTCCGCCAACAGCATAAAGACGAAGCGCTTCGAGAAGCGTGGTCTTCCCGACGCCGTTCTTTCCCACGATTAAGTTGACGGGCCCCAGCCTGTCAACTCGCAGCGCCGGAAACGTTCGGAAGCCTTGAATAACGAAGCTACGAAGCACGAAACGTCCCTAGTTTGATGCCTGTGGGAAAGCCGGCAGAGCCACTACGAGCAGTCAAAGTGTACCCCAGAACCCCAAGCCAAGCAAAATGCCGTTTTCAGCATGCTGCGACGGCAACTGCCTGCCAAGGCGATATCTGCATCCCAACATGAACAATCGATACCGGACCAGTTGATCCGCATTGATCGAATTGCCTAACCTTCGGACTTGAGCTCAATCAACGCAATCCCCTTAACCCCAACTTTTCCGGGGAGTTGCTCCATTTTGGACCCTTTCCGACTTCCGACCCTCCTCAACCCTCCCGCCATCCATGCGCATCGCGGACCGAAACCATCGCCCGCAAGATGTCGTTCCAGGTCTGCGGCTTCATCATCACGGCGTTGGGGAACATGCAGCCGTCCCAGCAGATGTGCCGGAATTTCTTGGTGAGCTGGCCCTGCTCGTCGCGCAGCCAGTGGCCGGCGTCGCGGGCGATGTCGAGCTTGCCGTTGGGATCGTTCGGCAGGCAGTGCCGCCCGGTCTTGTCGTGCGAGCCGGAACCGAACACCGTGGCGTCGTTCTGGGCCACGTGGAAATCGATCGTCCAGGGACGCAAGGCCTTGGTCAGCGTCGCCAGCGCGTCTTGCAGCTTCTGCTCGTCCTTCCAATCGAAGCCGGCCGGCAAAATCGCGTCTTGCGGTGCGTTGTAGCCCAGCAGGTACAACAGCGTGTGGGCCATGTCGGCCTGGAAGCCGAGCGTCTGCGGGCGATCGACCGCCTCCAGCAGCTTGACCATCTCCTTCCAACTGTGCATGCCGCCCCAGCAGATTTCGCCCTCGGCGGCCAGTCGCTCGCCGAAATCGTCGGCCACCGCGCAGGCTTCGCGGAACGTTTCGGCGATCTTCTTCGTATTGCCGGCCGGGTCTTCGGCCCACTGGTTGGGGCTGCACGCCGAATCGATCCGCACGATGCCGTACTTCCGCACGCCCAACTCCCTGAGCTTGTTGGCGATGCGGCAGGCCTTGCGGACCTGCTCGACGAACCGTTTGCGTTCGTCGGGGCCGCCCATCGCCGAGCCGCCGTCGGTCGGCGACCAGACGGGCGCCGTGACCGTGCCGATCGCCAGGTTCCGCGAACGGACGTTGTCGGCTAGCTTTTTCAGATCGTCGTCGGAGGAATCGATATCGACGTGCGGGGCGAACAGAAACAGGTCGACGCCGTCGAACTTGACGCCGTCGAACTCGGCCGCCGCCGTCAAATCGAGCATCGTATCCAGTCCGATCGGCGGTTCCGAATCGGGCCCCTTGCCGACCACGCCGGGCCAGGTTGCGTTGTGAAGTTTCGGGAAATCGTGCGGATGGGCGGCGCTCATGCGACTGCGAGCCTTTCGTGGTTGTGGAAGTGTTCCCCCGTGATTAAGAGCAAAGCGTATCGCGCAGCGGATGTCAACAATGCTGCGGCATTGCTTCTCGCGGCGAAGCCGCGACCAAAGTAGCAGGCTCACTCCGTGAGCCGTCTCCGACCCTGCGATGAGACGTATGCCCAAGGCAGCGGACGGCACACAGGAGTGTGCCTGCTACTTTGGAGCGAGCCGCGCCTGCCAAATGGCTTCGTCACGAGCCAGTTTCTGGCAAAGCGTCTGGCGGTCGGCGGCCGAGGCGAACAGCGTAAAGACCGGCTGGCCCGCGGCGAGCTTGGCGCCAGCTCCGGGCAAGTCGGCGACGACCGGCCAGGTCGAGTTTGTATTGCATTGCTGCCATTCGGCCGCAAGCTCGGCGGTGATCTTTACGCCGTCAATGCCCGGAGCAGGACGAAAGTAAACGACCCTTTTGCCGAACCAGGCTTCGGGCGCCGGCGTCGGAATGGCTCGCGGCAACGTCTTCTCGCGGCAGGCGGCGACGTGCATTGCGATGGCCCTCATGCCGGTCGCCCATTCCAAAACTTCGACCGAAGCCGTGTAGCGCGGATTGACTTCGACCGGCCGGACATCCTCGCCGGCGACGATGCAATCGACGCCGAAGAGGCCCGCCAGGTCAAACTCGCGCGCGAGCACGTTGCCGATTTGCTCGAAGCGTTCGCGGAGTCTGGCGGACAGCGACAGCGGTCCCATCGAACCGGCGTAGCGAAACGCATCAACGTCTCCCTCTCCCAAAGGGAGAGGGTTTTGCGAAGGCGCGAGCAATTGCTCGGTGACGCCCGCCAGCCGCGCCTCGCCGCCGGCCGCCACGAAGACGGCCGCCTGCGAGACGCCCTCGATTCGCTGTTGGAAATACCAGCCCCGCTTGGCCTGAAACGCCTGTCCGCCGCGCCATGCCAGCACCTCGCCTCCGCCGCTGGAACGGCGCCCCTTGAGCAGCCAGGAACCGTCCGTCGGCAGGCGCGCCGAAGTCTCGCGGCACTCCGGCGCCGCCAACCCGGCACGGCGCAGCGTTCGGGCGACGAGCAACGGATCGCGGACTCGCCGCAACGCTCGTCCGGCCACGCCCAGCAGCGGGCGCGTTCGGGAAACGCGATCGACCAGGCTTGGATAGTTTTCCAAGCCGCCGGTATACAGCCACGCTCCCGCCGGCGCGGCAGCGGCGACCTCTGCCAATTCGGCCGGGTAACGCTCGATCTGCTTGACCGGGCAAACCGCCTGCAAGTCGTCGTCGGCGAACCAATCTCCGCAGACCGGCCGATACCCGGCCCGCAGGGCCGAGAACGCCGCTGCACGAGCACTCGCGCCCAGGATGATTAACGTCTCCGACATGGCGCTATCGTACTAGCCGATGCGCCAAATCGAAGCCCTTAATTGAACTGCTGACACCAGTAGATTCGCCCGTCGCGCGCCACGAAGGCGGCCACGCCGATCCGCCCGTGCCGGCGGCTGAGAATGTTGGCCCGATGGCCGGACGAATTCATCCAGCTTCGCACCACCTCGCGGGCCGATTGCTGTCCCAAGGCGATATTCTCGGCCACTGCCTGCCGCGTGTGCGTGAGCGTGCGGCGAGTGGTCATCCAGATGGTATGCTTGCGGGCCGATTTCAACAGCGTATCATCCGCTTTCAGCGGCGGCAGACCGTGCCGAGCCCGTTCGGCATTCGTGTACTTGATGATCTGCACCTCGACCTGGTGCATGGCGGGCGAAGCGGGCTGCTTCTGCTTGACTTCGGAGGGCCGGGCGCCCTCGCCCGGCGAGCTTGCCGCTTCGGCCTCGGAGGGCCGGGCGCCCTCGCCCGGCGAACTTGCCGTCTCGGCCTCGGAGCGCCGGGCGCCCTCGCCCGGCGAGCTTGTCGCTTCCGACTTCGGCTGCACGGCATTGGGCATTTCACCGGGAAATGCCAGGGCGAACGCCACCACTAACGATTCGACGATCATGGTCGATCCTCCTTGGATTCTGTTTCCAAACGCCGGAACGCCCTCTTGCAACGAGCGAGCCTTGCGTCGGCTCGGGGCGAAGCCGCCTGCGGGTTGGCCGCCAGACGGATTCAATTTGGGAGGTTTGGCTTAACCTTTCCGGCAAAGCCTGCCAGCTTATCTGGAAGGATGGGAGGTTCAAGGGGGCGGTAGGGGGGCGGGTAGAAATTGAGCTGCATTGAACCGAGGGGTAGTTGCAATTGGCCGTGCGTTTGATATGGTTGCCATCCATCGCCCGAGGGCTCGGCGTTGGCGCCCGCGCCGACCGCGGCATTGCGCCGCGCCGATCGCGACCCGAAAAAATGCAGGCGGCAAAACAACTTAAGTGCTCTGACTGGAGAAACACCCATGTCCATGTTCGTTGGTGAAGCCCTCGCGGGCGAAGGAAACGAGATCGCCCATATCGACCTGCTGATCGGCAGCAAAGACGGCCCGGTGGGCGTGGCTTTTGCCAACGCCTTGGCCCGTCAAAGCGAAGGGCACAGCAACCTGTTGGCCGTATTGACCCCCAACCTGGCCGTCAAGCCGGCGACGGTGCTGATCACCAAGGTCACGATCAAGGGCATGAAGCAGGCCGTGCAGATGTTCGGCCCGGCCCAGGCCGCGGTCGCCAAGGCCGTCGCCGATTCGGTGGCCGCGGGCGTGATTCCCAAGGCCCAGGCCGAAAACCTGGTCATTGTCTGCGGCGTGTTCATTCACCCCGCCGCCCAGGAAGACAAGAAGATTTACGACTACAACTACGAAGCCACCAAGATGGCCATCGTCAACGCCATGGGCGGCAAGCCGACCGCCGACGAGATGATCGCCGGCAAGGATTCGGCGGCTCATCCGTTCCGCGGCTTCTAGCGCCTCTTCAAGTCTGAGCTGATAGGTGAGGGTGGCTGGCGGCAGAGCGAAGCGATACGAGAGCGAACTGGGGCTTCGCCTAGGCTCAGCCGCCAGCCACCCGCGCCGGCGAAACCTTGTGGGGCGGCCTTCCAGGCCGTCCGCGATTGACGCCCTGGAAGGCCGCCCCACGAGCGATAATCTCATCCTTAAGCGGGCACGGCATAAGTCGCATGACCAAGCCCAAGATTCTGCTGCAGCTCGACGCCGACGCGCAGCCGAGCGTGTTCGATAGCGTCGTCGCCATCGACGCCGGGGTCGACCACCTCCTGCGGCATCAAGGCATTCGCGCCGATAACGTGCGAGAGCTGGTACACGGGGCGATTTTCACCAGGGGGCCGGCCGATCTGCACTCGACAGCCCTCTTCGTCGGCGGCTCGGACGTCGCCGCCGGCGAAGCCGTGTTCGCCGAAATCGAGCGCACGTTTTTCGGCCCGATGCGCGTGTCGGTGATGCTCGATCCGGCCGGCGCCAATACGACGGCCGCGGCAGCCGTGTTGGCCGCGGCCAAGCACGTGCCGCTGGCCGGCGCCACGGCCTTGGTTCTGGCCTCGACCGGCCCCGTCGGCCAGCGCGTCGTGCGGCTGCTGGCCCGAGCCGGCGCCCAGGTGCGGGCCGTTTCACGCTCGCAAGCCCGGGCGCAGGAAGTCTGCGACGCAGTCGCCAAACAAGTGGCGGGCGCCGAGTTGTCGGCCTTTGGCGCCACATCGCACGCCGAAGTGGGCGCCGCGATTGAAGGTTGCCAGATCGTGATCGCCGCAGGAGCGCCCGGCGTCGAACTGCTCGCCGAGACGACGCGCCGCCAGGCGGCCGGTCTTCGCGTGGCCATCGATCTCAACGCCGTGCCGCCGGCCGGTTTGGCGGGGGTGGGCGTGATGGATAAAGCGGTCGAAAAGGACGGGGTCGTTTGCTATGGCGCCATCGGCGTCGGCGGCACGAAGATGAAGATCCACAAGGCCGCCATCCAGCGGCTCTTCGCCAGCAACGATCAGCTTCTCGACGCCGAGCAACTCTTCGAGATCGGCCAGAGCCTCTGAATGCCGCTTTCAGCCGGCGATCTGCAACAGCAGCATCAAGGCGAACACCAAAATCGCCAGGCATGCCGCGGCCATAATGATGTTCCGCCGCAGCCGCCGCTGAGCTTTCTCTTCCGGCGAAAGCTTTCTTAATGGGCGTTTGCGACCGACCGGAGGAGCGATCGGTTCGGGCGCGGGTGCAATCGCCGGAGCGACCCTTGGCGCCGCTGTGGCAACCGGCGCCGTCGGGGCAACGACGGGCGCCGGATGGAATGGGATCCCGGCGGCGACGGGAGGCATCCCCGCGGCGACCGGCGGAGGCCCGCCCGGGGCCGGCGGACGAAAGCCGCCGACGGGCGGCGCGGCGCCGGCGACGATCGGCGGGGCGCCGTGAAGCGGCGGCATGGCCGCTCGGGGCGGCGGGCCGCTGGCCACCGGAGGAGGTCCGCTGGCGACCGGCGGAGCGGCCGAAAGCTGAAGCTGATTTCCACAAACCGGACACTGCGTCTCTCGCCCCAGCATCGAGCTGTCGAACTGCGCCGTGGCCCCGCAGCGGGGACAGCCGAATTGAATCACGGGCATGCCGGGCTCCTGAGACGTCGAGCGGTCGAGTAATATTCATGTTACCTGCCGAGACGTGCGTGACAATCGCACGTTGCGCTTCGCGCCGACAAAATGGTCCAAGCAATGACTGAATCGCAAAAAACTCGCCTCCCGCCGGGCCAGCAACTGGCCGCGCCGGGCAAATGGCCCGCCATCGGCGAACGCTCGCCCGGCGCCGGCGGCGCCGGGACGGCGGCGATCGGCGGCGAAGTCGAGCGGCCGCTGAGCCTGGAGCTGACCGAACTGCAAGCCATGCCGCAAACGCGACGAACGATCGACATTCATTGCGTCACGCGGTGGTCGAAGCTGGGCGTCGAGTTCGGCGGCGTGCCGCTGGAGACGCTGTTGGACCTGGCCCGGCCCCGAGCGGCCGCCCGCTTTATTTCGTTCGTCGCCCGCAGCCAGCGCGGCCATAGCACGTCGCTCGCGCTCGCCGACGCGCTCAGCTTGAAAACGCTCGTGGCCCTGGAGGCCGACAGCCGGCCGCTGGAGGAAATTCACGGCGGGCCGCTGCGTGTGGTCGTGCCAGGACGTTATTTCTACAAGAGCCTGAAGTGGCTTGAGCGGATCGAACTGCTGGCCGACGACCGGCTCGGCTATTGGGAAAGCGAGGCCGGCTATCACAACCAGGGCGATCCCTGGCTCGAACAGCGGTTTCTGGCGCCCAGCCTCTCGCGGCAGGAAATGGCCGAGGCGCTGGCCCGCCGCAATTTTTCCGGCCGCGACTTGCGCAGCATCGACGCCCGCGGCCGCGACCTGACGGGCCTTGTCGCCCGCGACGCCATCTTGCGCAACGCCGATTTCCGCGAGTGTCGCTTGCAGCACGCCCGCTTCGACGGCGCGAACCTCTCGAACGCTCACTTCGAGCGGGCCGATCTCCGCGGGGCCTCGTTCGCCGCCGCCGACGTCGAAGGCGCCAACTTCGCCGGCGCCGATCTGCGCGGGGCGGATTTCGCCGGCGCCTCGCTCGTCGGCGTCAGCTTCGGCGCCGCAGAGGCTCAGACGAACGGCCCGGAATTCACGGCGAAGCTCGACCGTTCCACCCAGTTCGACGCCGCCTCGCTCGATCAACTCGTGCCGGTCGAAGCGGCCTTCGTGGCCGCGGCGATCGGCTAAAAGAAAACGCCTGGACAATCTCACGGATCGCGACTGGCGTCGGCCCGCGATGCGTCGCGGACGAATGATTTGACGATATTTCCTCGCGAGAAATCCGAGCCGCTGATCAGCGAAAGCCAGCCGTCTCCGCGCGAAAGCCAGTCGGCCAGGTCGCGTCGGTCGAACACCTTGCGGGTCAATTGCTCGATCGTCTGTGCGCTCGCGGCGTGGCGCTGCACGCGATCGCGAATCGCGATGAGAAACTCCAGTTTGCAGCGAAGCTGCCGTTCAACCTCGCCCGCCCCGAAAAAAATGCTGCCGTGTGCGTCGAACATCCATTCTGGCTTCAGCTTCAAGGCCGCTTCCAGGCTGGATATCCACTTCGGTCCGTCGGCGTCGCCAAGCTGGCTGTCCAGCTCGGCGGCGATGTAGAGGTCTCCGCTGAACAGCCACTTCTCGTGCGGTTCGAACAGACAGATGTGGCCGGGACAATGGCCCGGAGTCTCGACGACCTGAAATTGAAATCGCTCTGTAGTCACGGCGCCCTCGATCGGCGAAACTTCGACGACTCGTGGAGGACCAAAGAGAAAGCTGCGATACCAGGCAAGTTCGCCCGGAAAGCGAATCTCAGCGACGGCGTCCCGGTGCGCCAACACGCGGGCGCCGCAAATCTCGGCGATCAGATCGTTGTTTCCCGTGTGATCTTCGTGGTAATGCGTGTTGACAATCGTATTGAGGGCGCGATCGGCCCCGAGTTCGAAAATCGCCGTCCTCAGCCGCCGCCGAGCCCAGGGGAATCCGGTATCGATCATCAACGAGCCGTCGATGAGGTAACAGACGGCGTAATCGTATCCGCCGCTGAACCGGCTCAAGAACCGCGTGATGGCGTTATCGATGCGGATGCAGACGACGCCTTCAACGGGCCGGGTGATCGTGGCGCGGAACGGCCAAAGCGGGAAACGGCGGCACGTCAATGCGAACGGCTGCCAGAGGAGAAATCGCACCCACTTGCCTAACATGTCATGCTCCCTGACGACGGCGGCAATCAGCTCGCCGGCCGTGGCTGCCCCCTCTCATCGCCCGATGCGTACCGGCTTGACGCCCGCGGCGGCCAACCAAGGATCGAGACGCCGCGCAAGCCGCGGCCAATTCTGGTGTGGAACCGCCGGATAAAGATGATGCTCCAAATGGTAAAGATGGTCGAACGCGACGATTCTGGCAATCCATCCGCGAAAGAGCCGCGTCTGGCGCAAGGCGTCGGGAGCGTTCGCGTCGTGCGGAAAGTAGGAAGTGACGAGCGGGATCGTCCAGCTTCCGGCGATCATCAACCCGGCGTAGACTCCCGGCACGATCGTCCAAGGCAACGACGCGAGGGCGGCGAGGATGATCGCCGCGACGCCGATTCCTTCCGCAATGATCCAACGGCGTCGCCCGCGCGGATGTCGCAAGGCCCAGGCGTAAATCCGAACCTGGAAAACGACGCCCTCCAGCAGTACACCGACCAGAGACAACCGCGCCGCCTGTGCCTCGATATCGTCGTGTCGCGGGAACCTCGCGTGGTGATTCAGGTGCGCCAACTGGTAGGCATGCCCGCTCCGGAGCGAGATCAGTTCAATGGCGGACAAAAGCAGGTCGTTCGGCAACCGCTTTAGCCCGAGACTCCCATGAACGAGATCGTGCGACGTCGAACCATAGGTGACGAAGCTCAGCACCACGAGTGAAAACACGGCCAGAACCCAATGCTCTGACCATGCGAAAATCCAATACGAGAAGAACGCAACGAACGGCCACGTCTCGGCCCGGGTCCGCTGCCAGTTGGTCAGCCGCAGCAGGTCGATTCCAAGTTCCGACAATCTGGGGCGGCGCACGGGCTTAGAGGATTCGGGCATTGCAGCAGCGTAAACGGGGGTTTATTTTGACTCTGTTTTCGAAGGCGATCCGAGACGCGTGTAATTCGAGAACCGAAAAAACCTCGAATCGTTAACGCCGCGTCGAACGATCAGACTTTTTTCAGCCCCCCTCCTGCTCTACGCCTGCCCTGTGAGCCCCGCCATGCAAATTGACGCCATCGAAGTCTTTCATGTCGCCATGCCCCTGATCAGCCCGTGGCGGACGGCATACGGCGAGGACGCGGCGATCGAAGCGGTGCTGGTGCGGATGCAAAGCGGCGAGCATGTCGGCTGGGGCGAGGCGGCGCCGTTCGCCGCGCCGTGCTACAGCCCTGAGTTCGCCGCCGGGGCGTTTGCGTGCGTGCGCGATTGGCTGGCGCCGGCGCTACTGGGCCAGTGGGTCGAGACGGGCGCCGATTTGCAAGCCAAGCTGGCGACGTTCAAGGGCAACCCGTTCGCCAAGGCCTCGCTCGATACGGCCTGGTGGACGCTCAACGCCAAACGCCGCGGCCAGCCGCTGCACCGGCTGTTGGGGGCCACGCGCGACGCGGTCGACGTCGGCGCCGACTTCAGCGTGATGGACTCGATCGGCGACCTGCTCAAGGCCATCGCCGGCGCGGTCGAAGTCGGCTTCAAACGGATCAAGCTCAAGTACCGCCCCGGCTGGGATCTGCAAATGCTGCGGGCCGTGCGCAGCGAGTTCCCGACCGAGACGATCCACATCGACTGCAACAGCGGCTACACGATGGACGATTTCGACATGTTCTGCCGGCTGGACGATTTTCAACTGGCGATGATCGAGCAGCCGCTGGCCTACGACGACCTGATCGACCACGCCCGGCTGCAAGCGGCGATCCGCACGCCGATCTGTCTCGACGAGAGCATCAATTCGCTGTCGCGTGCCGAGCAGGCGCTCGACCTGGGCAGTTGCCGCTGGGTGAACATCAAGCCCGGCCGCGTCGGCGGCGTGACCACGGCCGTAGCCATTCACGATCTCTGCCGCGACGCCGGCATCCCCTGCTGGGTCGGCGGCATGCTCGAAAGCGCCGTCGGCGGGCGAATCTGCACGGCGCTGGCCATGCTCGACAATTTCACCTACCCGGCCGACATCTTTCCTTCCAGCCGGTTCTATCGCCAAGATCTCGGAACCCCGGCGATCGAACTCACGCCCGGCCCCGACGGCGCCCCGCAAGTCGCCGCCTCGATGGAACCGGGGATTGGGGCGGAGCCGAATGCGGAGTTGCTTAAGAAGTTGTGCTTGGCCCATGCGCGGATTGAACCGCGCCGTTAATGGAGGAGGAGGCTCACACGGAGGCGCGGAGCCGCGGAGAGGGATGATCGAAAGAATGCTCTCCGCGGCTCCG
>DATKRK010000214.1:0-27097 GCA_035532215.1 Pirellulales bacterium
CAACGTCCTTCAGTCTAGCGGCGCAGCAGAAGGAGACGAAAAACAAGACGCCTTTAGAAACGCGCGCCTGAAGGAAGGAAAGCCTTTGGAGTGGCTCTCCTCACACGACCGAAATTGGCCCTGTTTCCAAGATCGGTCCCACCCCGACCATAAACCTCGAACCTTCGCCCCTGGAACTTGGAACCCGGAACTTAAATCCCGATGAGCGCCGACGACTCCCCCGACTATCTGCCGGCACGGATGCTCAACGAGTTCGTCTATTGCCCGCGGCTGTTCTATTACGAATGGGTCGAAGGGGTGTTCGTCGATAACCGCGAGACGGTCGAGGGCTCGCTGCGGCACGAGAAGCTGGACGGCAAGCAAGACGCGCTGGCCGCGGCCGAGGCGGCGGAAGCCTCGGGCGACACGATTCATTCGCGCTCGGTCACGCTGTCGAGCGAAGAGCACCGGCTGATCGCCAAAATGGACCTGGTCGAGGGCGAGGCCGGCCTTGTTTCGCCGGTCGATTACAAACGCGGCAGCCCGCGGCAGAACGAGCGCGAGGGGACGCTCGTCGCCTGGGACACCGACCGGGTGCAGCTTGCCGTGCAGGCACTGGTGCTGCGCGACAACGGTTATCGTTGCGAGGAAGGCGTGATTTATTACGTCGCGACCAAGCAGCGCGTCCGAGTGCCGATCGACGATGCACTGGTCGCCGAAACGCTCGAGGCGCTTTCGGCCGCGCGCCTCACGGCGCAAAGCGGACGGCTGCCGCCTCCGTTGGCCGACAGCCCCAAGTGCCCGCGTTGCTCGTTGGTCGGTATTTGCCTGCCGGACGAAACGCGCGCGGCGGCCGAATCGCCGGCATTGCGGCACGGGTCTTCGCCAAACGGTTCGTCGCAACGCGGCTCCTCGCTACACAATGGCAATGGTCGCCGGCAGCAAACGTTGTTCGAAGTCGACGAGCCGCGGCAGGCCGTGGTCGGCGTCGGCGCCGTGGAGGAAGAAGTCCGCCGCCTGGCGCCGGCCCGCGACGACTTGCGGCCGTTGTATCTGAACACGCAGGGGCTGCGTGTCGGCAAGAGCGGCGCCGTGCTGAAGGTTCACGAGAAAGACAAGCTCGTGCAGGAGGTGCGGCTGGGCGAAATCTGCCAGTTGAACGTATTCGGCAACATTCAGCTTACGACGCAGGCCGTGCAGTCGCTGTGCGAGGCCGAGGTGCCGGTCGCTTACTTCTCGATGGGCGGCTGGTTCTATGGCGTCACGCACGGGCTGGGTGTGAAGAACATTTACCTGCGTCGCGAGCAGTTCCGCCTGGCCGACGTGCCGGGCTTTTGCTTGCGGCTCGCCCGGGCGCTGGTGGCCGGCAAAATCCGCAACCAGCGCACCATGTTGCAGCGGAACCACGTCGAACCGCCGCCGGCGGTCTTGGCCCAGATGAAGTGCATGGCCGAAGATGCCGAGCGGGCCGAGGCGTTCGACCAACTGCTCGGCATCGAAGGCAACGCGGCGCGGGTTTACTTCGCCAACTTCGCGGGCATGATCAAGTCGGATGGCGACGGGATCGGCGGCTTGGACGAAAGCGACTTGACCGGCGAAGGCGATGCGAGCGAAGGAGGAAGCGATGCGGTCGCATGCCGGCGCCGAGACGGCAGCCAGCGGTCGCCGTTCACGTTCGATTTCGTGAATCGCAATCGCCGTCCGCCGCGCGACGCGGTGAACGCGCTGTTGTCGCTCGCCTACAGCGTGCTGGCCAAGGATTTGACGATCGTCAGCCACACCGTCGGCTTCGATCCGTACCTGGGATTCTATCACCAACCGCGGTTCGGCCGGGCAGCATTGGCCTTGGACCTGATGGAACCGTTCCGGCCGCTGGTGGCCGACTCGGCGGTGCTGTCGGCGATCAACACGCGGATGGTCTCGTCACGCGACTTCGTGCAAGTCGGGCCGGCAGTCGCGCTCAAGCCGGACGGCCGCAAGGCGTTTTTCCGGGCTTACGAACAGCGGATGGACACGCTGGTCACGCATCCCTTGTTCGGCTATCGTGTCAACTACCGGCGGATTATTGAGATTCAGGCTCGTTTGCTCGAGAGAGTGCTGCGCGGCGAGTTGAACACATACCCTGTGTTTACGACGCGATGACCGAGCATAGGCGAGATGCGCCGACAGATTGCTATTGGCTAGTTGAGGGGGCGATTTGGCTGTTTCCTCTGCCGCGAGCGGCGAGGTGCGACGAATACTCCGGGCGCCGCTCGCGGCGCGCAATCCCTTGCTGTGGAAGGAGGTTGCGAGGTAGATGATTCGAGGAGTTCACAGACAAGTTCAAGCGAGTTCCCGCCGCTCGCAATACGCCCCGTTGCTCCTTGTCAAATCCGGAGTTAGATTGGCGGCCTTTCCGCGGTTGAATGACCGCGGCCCCATTGAAGCCGAATCAAAGTGCAAGCCTGCATCAGAGCGCCGAGACCTTTCCGCGGTTGAATGACCGCGGCCCCATTGAAGCGGCTTGCACCCTCAGACCGTCGCCGCGCTGATCGACCTTTCCGCGGTTGAATGACCGCGGCCCCATTGAAGCCAGGAGTGCGCGAAGCAATCCGACGGATGGCTCGGCCTTTCCGCGGTTGAATGACCGCGGCCCCATTGAAGCGCGCGCTTCGAGGTAATCGCGGAAGCCAGCTCGAAGCTTTCCGCGGTTGAATGACCGCGGCCCCATTGAAGCAACTTTCAGGACTCACGGGGGTGGACCCAATTGTCGCCTTTCCGCGGTTGAATGACCGCGGCCCCATTGAAGCGCTCAGTCTTCGGTAGCAGCCCGGATTCGGCCAACACTTTCCGCGGTTGAATGACCGCGGCCCCATTGAAGCAGCAGCTCGCGGAACAGGTGCCGCAAGCTGAGCAGTCTTTCCGCGGTTGAATGACCGCGGCCCCATTGAAGCCTGATGCGCGCATGGTACAGCGTCAGCCCAACGGACCCTTTCCGCGGTTGAATGACCGCGGCCCCATTGAAGCACGCGGTAGTTGATCGACAGCGCCGCCGCGGCGAAGCTTTCCGCGGTTGAATGACCGCGGCCCCATTGAAGCGGGCCGCCCGGCGGTGGCGGCCGCTCGCGTATTGCCCTTTCCGCGGTTGAATGACCGCGGCCCCATTGAAGCTTGCGAGTCAATAGGCACAATCGTCTTTTTTCGAAAACTTTCCGCGGTTGAATGACCGCGGCCCCATTGAAGCCGCAGCTCCAGTTGCGACAGCAGCTTGATATTCGGCTTTCCGCGGTTGAATGACCGCGGCCCCATTGAAGCAATAGCGCCGGCAAAGGAGGGACCGTGGGATCGCTGCTTTCCGCGGTTGAATGACCGCGGCCCCATTGAAGCGTTCGTCAGACTGGCAAGCCCGACCTACGGAATCGCCTTTCCGCGGTTGAATGACCGCGGCCCCATTGAAGCCTGAGCGTGGCAACGGCGGTCTCGGCCGGTGCCATCTTTCCGCGGTTGAATGACCGCGGCCCCATTGAAGCACTCATGCACGTATTGTATCTTCCGTCGTCGGTCGGCTTTCCGCGGTTGAATGACCGCGGCCCCATTGAAGCCAAATCGGTGGCCGTGCCTTTACCCAGACCATTGAGCTTTCCGCGGTTGAATGACCGCGGCCCCATTGAAGCCTAGAATGTCGTGGACGGGGGTCTTCTAGACGGTATCTTTCCGCGGTTGAATGACCGCGGCCCCATTGAAGCCACTGACTGAGGATCGATTCGCGTAGTTCGTCAGCACCTTTCCGCGGTTGAATGACCGCGGCCCCATTGAAGCCTTTAGCGATTTAAGGGTTCCGACGCGTTTAAGGTGCTTTCCGCGGTTGAATGACCGCGGCCCCATTGAAGCGCGGCTGGGTCTGAACCTGCCCAACGACGCGACGACTTTCCGCGGTTGAATGACCGCGGCCCCATTGAAGCTGGTCTCCAGATTGATGAGGTTGCGGTAAGCTTGGATCTTTCCGCGGTTGAATGACCGCGGCCCCATTGAAGCGCGTTCGGCCCCTATGCCCGCTACGGGATCATCATCTTTCCGCGGTTGAATGACCGCGGCCCCATTGAAGCGGCACGCCGCCCTACGCGGTCGGGGCTTCGAGCCTGGCTTTCCGCGGTTGAATGACCGCGGCCCCATTGAAGCGATATCGTCTTGGGTGTAGACCCACAGTCGCAGGCCGAGCTTTCCGCGGTTGAATGACCGCGGCCCCATTGAAGCTGCATGCCGCAGAGTCTAGCCAAGGCATGGCTTGCACCTTTCCGCGGTTGAATGACCGCGGCCCCATTGAAGCCCGGCATCGAAGGCTTCGGCATCGGCCTGGAGCGCGCCCTTTCCGCGGTTGAATGACCGCGGCCCCATTGAAGCTCACGGGCAGCACGATCGCCCGGAGCGCGAAGTTGCTTTCCGCGGTTGAATGACCGCGGCCCCATTGAAGCTCGGGTGAAGCAGTCTTGCAGGCTGGCGGCAAGTGGTCTTTCCGCGGTTGAATGACCGCGGCCCCATTGAAGCCCGCCCTCAATCGGATGCAGCGGGGCGGAACTTGGCACCACTTGGAGCGGATCGCAGTTTTTAGTCGTTTTGTTTGTAACCTTTTGCCGTTACGGGCTGTTGACAGCTCCGGCCTGCTCCCCGGCGATGATTCGCATCATCTCGTCGAAAGCTCGCTTGCAACGTTGGGGATCCCAGAACTCAAGCGTGTAGCCGCGCGGGGCTGAGCGGTCGGGCTTCTTGTAAACCGTTCGATTGGCCGTCGGGGCGCTCGAAATTCGCCGCCAGCCCCAGCCACCGAGCCGCTTAGCGACGATCCACTGCATGACTTTGCGCTGCTCGTGATCGGGAACTCGCTTGACGCCGGCGGCGTAGCTTGCGATGCCCTCCCTGCTCGTCGCAAGGCGACGTGAGAAATCGTAATTTGAAGTGGCGATGTAGGAATAAATTGTCATGCTCGGTGAGCCCTCAAAGACTTTTCCGCCGGTGCGGAGGTGCACTTGCACCGGGGTCGGCGCCACAGCGGTAACCAGTTGGAATCGTCGGCGGAGCTGTCGACGCAGTAGGAAACGCCGTCGCTTTGCAGCGGCGTGGAGGAATGCAGCCCAAAAAAGCTGAATGTCGAACGGCCATATCGCACGAACCTCTGCGTAGCACCTCTGCGTAGCACCTCTGCTGCAGTGGCGTGCTGGCCGCCGGAATTATACTGGCCGCTTCCGGCAGCTACAAGGTTCGACACGACTGACCCCGTCGACACTATGGCTGTGGAGTCGTCCAAGTTCGGGACGCCTGCTTGCCCTTCACGCCACCGCTGGCAACTACAATTGTGGAATGGACGAGAACCCCTACCAAGCTCCGAGCGAGCACGCCAGCGAGGATCCCGACGCCGGGATAAGGGCTCGACGCAGGCTCTCGCTACTTTTCGTCCTGGGGTGCTTGGGCTTGGCAGCGTTTTTCCTCTCAGTCGCCGCCCTCGGAATCGCTGTCTACAGGGACCGCCCGGACAGGCGAGGCGCCGCTGCGATACTTTGGGCGCTGCTCAACACAGCGACTTGGTGCGTGACGGCATGGGCGACGTGGACAAGGCGGGGACGGCTGAGGAAGATCGCGATCTTCGCCGACCTGGCCGCTCTGTTGAGCATCGTCGCGATCCAGTGAACAGTCAGACGGCTTCTGTGCTGCCGATGCCGCGGCGGTTCGCCACCGCTCCGACCGCCGAACTCCGCAGTCGCAACGCCGGCTGACCGCCTTGCCTCGCTCGCTGCCGCGTCGCCAACGCTCCCGTACCGCAAGCCGACCGCGATTCACCCGCGAACGCAGAAGGCAAGCTGCCGCGCGGGGAGACAGTATATGAGGTCGAAGCGGAGAGCGGGGGTTCCCCAGATTCGAGGGAAAAGCTCCAGCCGGAATACCAAGGTAGGGGCCTGGCGGCGGGGGGCCTCTGGGTGGCCGGTCTAGCGGATTTCGTGTCGTTGCATTCCAGCAATCCCTCGCGTTTCCATAGCGATGAGTGCGTACTCTTGCACGCTACGCACCTTACCTGCCTTACAGTGAGGTGAGGTGTGGCACGGTATGCTCTGCGTAGCTTACGCTGGGACGGACACTGTTAGCACTCGGCCGCGTAGCAAAGTAGCACGCTTCCTACGTTCGCTACTGTGTCGCGTATGTGTAACTCTTCGCACGCGCGTCTCGGCCGGCGGGTGGTGATTTGAAACTGGCCGCGCGGTTCGGCGTTCTGGCGAACCGACTTGCAGCGCGGCCCACGGCTTGCTCGCGTGCGCGTGCGTGCGCGACTGCTCGCACGCGTCTCGGCCGACGGGTGGATCGATGGCCGGTTTCTGGCCGCGATGCTGGCCAGCTTCTGATCGGCGATCGCTCGGCGCCACGGTCGGCGCGACGCGCTAAGAAGTTTTTTCGGATTCGCGATTAATGGGCTCCCAACGCACGCACGCGCGGCCGCGCGATCAATGAGCCGCTCGAAGAACACACGAAACTGGCCGCGGCGCGCGGCTTGCAACCGGGCTTTCGCGGCTCGGCCGAACTCGGCCCGCCGAGCTAACCCGCCTCGGGCGACTCCGAGGGGGAACACTACAGGCCGACGAAGGAGAACGATTATGGCTACCGTGCCCGCCCCCGCCGTCAACGCTGCCGACTACACGACCCTCGATCAGATCGTCGCCGCAGTAGCGGCAGGCAAGCTCAACGTCGATACAGCGTCGGCTTTGCTCGCCAGGCTTTACTTCGGCCTCTACTGGCGCGTCTCGGAATTCAACGTGGCCTCGGCCGACAGCCGCTTCACGCCGGCTCCGCAGGCGGCTCGTCGTCGATGAGTGCGAGGATGCGCTCGCGTATCGCGTCGGAGAGCGACGGCCACGCGTCGATCAGGCGAGCGAGGCGGCTGTCGAAATCGGCCTGCCGATCGCCGAGTGAGCCAGAAAGTGAGCGGTTTTCAGGTGGAGGTGGTGTTTTTCCCGAAGAACTCGCACAATGTTCTGATCGAGTATTGACCAACTCGATTTTTCGGCCCGCTGACTTTATCCCTTGCTTGCCGGGCAGTTATCATGGCGCCAGGCGGGCAAGGCGGAATGGTTGATCGCGGAGATCGCACCATGACAAGTTCCCAGCCGTGGGTTGACGGGCTCACGATCGGCCAAGCGCTTTCGCACTCCGCCGCCGCGCACGGCGACTGCGATGCGCTGGTCTTTCCGAGCCTGGACCTGCGGCTGAACTACCGGGAGTTCGACGCTCGCGTCGACGAGGCGGCGCGCGGCCTCGTGGCGCTGGGTATCGGCAAAGGGGACCACGCGGCGATCTGGGCCACGAACGCGCCCGAATGGGTGATTCTGCAATTCGCGACGGCGCGGATCGGCGCCGTGCTGGTGACGATCAATCCAGCCTATCGTCCGTTCGAGTTGCACTACGCGCTGCGGCAGAGCGACGCCAAGGCGCTGTTTCTCGTCGATCGCTTCAAGTCGTCCGACTACTTTGCGATGCTCGCCGAGGTTTGCCCCGATTTGGCCGCTTCGACCCCGGGGCAGTTGGCGGCCGGCGAATTCCCGATCTTGCGGTGGGCCGTCGCCTTGCGCGGCGAGGCGCCGCCCGGCGCCATTTCCTTCAGCGAGATGTGCCGCCGCGGAGCCTCGGTTCCGTTCGATCGAGGCCGATGGGAAAGTTCGCTTTCCGCGGGCGAGGCGATCAACATCCAATACACCTCGGGCACCACCGGCTTTCCCAAGGCGGCGACGCTCAGCCATCGCAACTTGCTGCTCAATGCCTACTATGTCGGCGCCTGCCAACGGTTGACGGCCGCCGACCGGATTTGCATCCCCGTGCCGTTTTATCACTGCTTCGGCTGCGTGATGGGAACCTTGTGCGCCGCGGTTTACGGCGCGGCGATGGTCGTTCCGGCCGAATCGTTTCAAGCCGCCGCCACGCTCGAGGCCATCGAGCGCGAGCGGGCCACGGCCGTCTACGGCGTGCCGACGATGTTCATCGCGCAACTGCAGGATAAGAGCTTCGGCGGCCGCGATCTGTCGTCGCTGCGCACCGGAATCATGGCCGGCAGCCCTTGCCCGATCGAAGTCATGCGGCAGGTGATCGAGCGGATGGGCGCCCGCGAAGTGACGATCGCCTACGGACAGACCGAGGCCTCGCCGGTGATTACGCAGACGCGAACCGACGATCCGATCGAGTTGCGGGTCGAGACGGTCGGCCGGCCGTTGCCGGGCGTCGAGGTGAAACTGGTCGACCCCGCTACGCGGCGCGAACTGGGCGACGACGAACAGGGCGAGCTTTGCGCTCGCGGGCATGGCGTGATGCTTGGCTACTACAAAAACGCCGAGGCCACGGCGGCGGCCATCGACGCCGACGGCTGGCTGCACACGGGCGATCTGGCGATACGGCGACCGAACGGCTATTACAGCATCACCGGACGGATCAAGGATCTCGTGATTCGCGGCGGCGAGAACATCTATCCGCGCGAGATCGAAGAATTCCTGTTCACCCATCCGGCGATCGAGCAGGTCTCGGTGGTGGGCGTTCCCGACGCGAAGTACGTCGAGGAGTTGTGCGCCTGGGTCAAGCTGAAGGCGGACGCAAAGTTAAGCGAGGACGAGCTGCGCAAGTTTTGCCGCGAAAACTTGGCGCACTACAAGGCGCCTCGCTACATTCGTTTCGTCAAGGAGTTTCCGCAGACGGTCACCGGAAAGATTCAGAAGTTCAGAATCCGCGAGCAGATGATCGCAGAACTCGGATTGAAAGAGCAGGAGACCGCGTGAGATGCGTGCCGGTTCAATCGGATTTGCGAAACAGATTCAAGAACCGGTCTTCGTAATCCTTGAACGCGCCGAGGCGGTCCAGCTCGCGTTTGAGCTCGTAGGCCTTGGAACGGTCGTGCAGGGCCTGTTCGAACAAGCTTTCGATCGTGCGTTCGTCCTCGGGCGCCAGGCCTTGTTCCTCGCGCGTTTCGACGCCGAACGGTTCCGGCTCTTCCTCCGGCTCTTGCCGGCCCATCTGCTGCTCGACTTGCGCCAGCAACTGCCCCAGATGCTGCTCGACGGCGGCGGCCTGTTCGGCCAGTTCGGTGAAATCGATGTCGATGCCGGCCATCTGCGAAAAGACTTGCAGCACGGCGTGCGAGGCTTTCGGGAACGGCAGTTGAGCGAAGATATGCGGCATCTCGCCCAGCAGGCAGGCGCCGTGCAGCCCGGCCTCGGCCGCCACGCCCAAGAGCACGCCGTTCAAACCGCCGATCTGCCCGTCTTCCAGCAACGTCAGGTCCAACTCCCGCAGCGGCGCGAGATTCTCCTCGTCGGTGGCTGCAACGAACACGCGCGAATCGTGCTCGGGGTGCATTTGCGTGGCCATGGCCGCGAACGTGAACACGCGCTCGACGCCCAGTTGCCGGGCGAATTCGATCAGTTTGTGGCAAAAGGCGTATTTGCCCAAGGGCGGTTGAGCCTCGCCGATGAAGACCACGATGTCTCGCTTCTGCTCGGGGTGGCGCCAAACGAAGAACCGGCTGCGCGGCATGCGGCCCGGGCGAATCAGGCCGTCTTTGACTTCGACGTGCTCGACGTCGAACAATTCCCGCGTCGAGAATTCGGCCAAAAACGACATGTCCATTTTCGCCATCAAGTAGTATCCGGCCGACAGGGCGACGTTACCCATGCCCGGCCAGACGGCCACCAGCCACGGTTGATTGAGTTTGGTTTCATCCGGCATCGCACGACTCCCGAGAGATTTTTCGTATCTGCCTGGCGAGCTTTTTGCTGCACTTCTTGCGCCGCAGACCCAGCGATTTCGCGAGAATCGCTATTATCGCAAAAAGCGGCGAAATGTCAGCCGCAACGAATGAGGGCGAAAAACCCATGAAGCACTGGAACGTCGTCGCGAAGGAGCGGTTCGAAGCCGCGTGCCCGGTCCTACGCGCTTAGCTCGGACCATTTGCCGCGCGAGCAACCGACTTAAATCTCCCAGCCCTTGCGGTATTTCGGGCTGATCCATGCCGCGGCGTCGGGACAGTTGACGACGCGCATCTGCTCGGCGTCATAGTCCAATGCCTTGCCAAGGCGGACTGCGACGTTGCCCAAGAGCATCGTTTCGGTGAGCACCGCGGCGTAGTCGAAGTTGCTCATGGCCGGCGGGCCGCCGCGGATGGCGCGGATCCATTCGCCTTTCTGATTGTCGTCGATGCCCCGGCCCTCCTCCATCCGCGCCAGCGTCGGCTCGGGCGGCTGGTAACCCTCGAACTGTTTCGCCGGCAGCAGCTTCTGCTCGGCGCCGTAGTCGTTCGGAGAAAACATGGCGCCTTTTTCGCCGATCAACAGCGCGCCGCTCGACGAAGCCGTTTCGCCCAACAGGAGCTCGGGCCGCGGCAGGTTGCGCTGGCCGTCGCGGGCGCCTTCGTACCAGGTGAGCTTGACGGGCGGCAGCTCGCCGCGCGCCGGGAACTCGTAGGTGATCGTGGCCCAGGCCGGATAAGTTTCCGGGTTGATCTCGCCGCTCGTGGCCGAAACGCGCGTCGGATAGCCGAGCTTCAAGGCCATGAACGGCAGGTTGGTCGTGTGGCAGGCCATATCGCCCAGCGAGCCGGTGCCGAAATCCCACCAGCCGCGCCAGTTGTGCGGATGATAGACCGGATGATAGGGGCGTTCGGGCGCCGTGCCGAGGAACAAATCCCAATGCACGTACGGCGGCGTCGGCGGCGTGTCCTTGGGCCGCGCCACGATGTCGGGCGCCTGCTTCCAGTACTTGAAGGGCCGGTTGGTCCAGACGTGAACCTCGCGCACCGGGCCGATCGCGCCCGAGCGGATGATTTCAACGCCGCGGCGAAAACCGCTGGCCGCCGTACCCTGATTGCCCATCTGCGTGGCCACCTTGTACTCTCGGGCCGTGTCGCGCATCAGCCGGGCTTCCGCCACCGAATGCGTCAGCGGCTTTTGGCAATAGACGTGCTTGCCCAACCGCATGGCCCGCACGGCGGCCGGGGCGTGCGTGTGGTCGGGAGTGCTGACGACGACGGCGTCGATCTGCGCGTGCATCTCGTCGAGCAGCTTGCGGTAGTCGTTGTAGGTCTTGGCCTGGGGAAACTTTTCGGCCTTGGCGGCGAGGCGCTGGTCGTCGATGTCGCAGATGGCAACGATGTTGCCGTAGTTGCCCGCCTGGTCGGTGTCGCTCGATCCCTTCCCGCCGACGCCGATGCAGGCGATGTTGATTCGCTCATTGGGCGAATCGGCGAAAGCCTCGTCGCGTCGGCCGGCCGCCCAAAAGCCGATGCCGGCCAGCGAGGCGCCTTGAAGAAATCGACGCCGAGTCGTTCCACGAGCCTTGATATTGCTTTGGGCCATTGGCTTGCTCCTGTTCTTCGCGAAGTGTTCCGCCGCTGCTTCGACGCAGACTGCCACAATACCGTTGGCAGGCGATGACTGCAACGCATCGCAGAAAACACGGGCCACAGGCCCCGGCGCCTCCTCCGCGCCGCTCGTTGCGATCCGTCGCATCGGAGCATCAACGAAAGGCCCTCGTCGGGCAAAACGGAGCGCCTTGCTTGACACGCCTTGCCCCGCTTCTACGATGAACCATTGCGCGCAAACCGATAGATTCTCGTACTTTTCCCCGGAGAGAGGGCCTATGGCCGCCAACGACGACGGACTCGAAGGGCTCTACGAGGCGTTGCGGCTGTCGCCCGAGAACGTGCCGCTCAGGCAGCACCTGGCTGAGATGCTGTTGGGCCGCGGCCGGCCCGAAGACGCGGAGCCCGAGTTTCGCAAGGCGCTGGCCCAATCGCCGCACAGCGCGGCGCTCAAGCTGGGGTTGTCGAAGGCTTTTTATCAGCAGGGTAAGGACAGCGAGGCGTTGGTCACCGTCGAGGCGTTGCTGAAGGATCGCGATCCGCCCGCCGCGGCGCATGTGCTCTACGCCCGGCTGTTGTTGCGCAAGGGCGAGGTCGAGCGGGCCGTCAGCCAGTACAAGCTGGCCTTGGAGATCGATCCGGCGAGCGCCGACGCCGAACTCGGCGAGCGGCTGGGAGTCGGCGCGCCGCGCGACACTTCCGACGTGGTCGATGGCCGCGTGCGCGAAGGCTGGGAAGCGCCGCCCGCCGACTCCGAGCGCCGGCTGGAGAGGCCCAAGGCCGGCTTCGAGAGCGTCGGCGGCATGGAGACGCTGAAGGAGGAAATCCGCCTCAAGATCATCTACCCCCTCACGCACCCGGAGATTTATCAAGCCTACGGCAAAGCGATTGGCGGCGGAATCTTAATGTACGGCCCGCCGGGCTGCGGCAAGACGCACCTGGCCCGGGCCACGGCGGGCGAGATCAAGGCGAGCTTCATTGCCATCGGCATCAACGACGTGCTCGATATGTGGATCGGCAGCAGCGAGCGCAATCTGCACGAACTGTTCGAGCAGGCCCGCCAGCATGCGCCGTGCGTGCTGTTCTTCGATGAGGTCGACGCTCTGGGCGGCCGCCGCTCCGACGCCCACCACGGCAGCGCCCGCCAGCTCATCAACCAGTTTTTGGCCGAACTCGACGGCGTCGAGACCACCAACGAAGGCGTGCTGATCCTGGCCGCGACCAACGCCCCTTGGCATCTCGACCCGGCGTTTCGCCGCCCCGGACGCTTCGACCGCATCTTGTTCGTCCCGCCGCCCGACGCCGAGGCCCGGGCTTCGATCCTGCGCATCCTCTGCCGCGGCAAGCCAGTCAGCGAGATCGACTATGAACATCTGGGCAAGAAGGCCGATCATTTTTCCGGCGCCGATCTGAAAGGCGTGCTCGATCAGGCGATCGAACAGAAGCTGCGCGCGGCCATGAAAGAAGGCGTGCCGAAGCCGCTGGCCACGGGCGACCTGCTCTCGGTGATCAAAAGCGTGAAGCCGACCACGCGCGAGTGGTTCGCCACGGCGAAGAACTACGCGCTCTATTCCAACCAGGGCGGCGCGTACGACGAAATCCTCAAGTACATGAAGCTCGGATGATGCAGCACCTGCACCGCGGCCAACTGCTCATCGGACAAGCGCGCTTCGAGCAAGCTATCGGCGAATTGCGCTTGCACCTGGCCGATGAACCGAACAGCTCCTTTGCGCACGCCCTGCTCGGGCTGTGCCTGGTCGAGTTGAAGCAATACCAGGAAGCCACGGCCGAAGCGCAGCAGGCCGTCCATCTGGCGCCCGACTTCCCGTTTGCGCATTACGCGCTGGCCAAGGTCTGGTTCGATCGCCGCCGTTTCAAGGAAGCGTTGGCCGCCATCCAGGAAGCGGTGCGGCTCGATCCGCACGACGCCGATTATTTCGCGATTTTGTCGCAGATTCATTTCGCCGAAAGCCGCTGGCAAGCCGCGCTGGAAGCGGCCGACGAGGGCCTGGCTGTCGACCCCGAGCATTCGGCCTGCACCAACTTGCGGGCCATGAGCCTGGTGAAGCTCGGCCGCAAGGCGCAGGCCGGCGCGACGATCGACGCGGCGCTGGCCCGCAATCCCGAGAACGCCTTGACCCACGCCAACCAGGGCTGGACGCTGCTCGAGCAACGGCAGCCGGTCAAAGCGATGGAGCACTTTCGCGAAGCGCTCCGGCTCGATCCCGAGTTGGAATGGGCGAGGCAGGGCATCGTCGAGGCGATGAAGGCCAAGAACGTCGTCTATCGCGCGATGCTCGGCTACTTTCTGTGGATGGCCAAGCTGCCGCCGCGCGTACAGTGGGGCGTGATTATCGGCGGCTACTTCGGCATGCAATTGCTCGACGGCTTCGGCCGCAACCATCCGGACCTGGCGCCGTGGCTGCTGCCGGTCAAGATCGCCTATCTGGCGTTCGCCATCATGACCTGGGTCGCCGACCCGCTGTTCAACCTGCTGCTGCGGTTGAACCGTTTCGGCCGGCTGGCGCTGTCGCGCGAGCAAATCGTGGCCTCGAATTGGTTCGGCGGCTGCGTCTTCTTGGCATTGGCCTCGCTGGGCGTTTACCTGGCGACGGACGACCCGGCAGCGTCATGGGCGGCGTTCGCGTTCGGTCTGCTCTCGCTGCCCGTGGCGGTGATCTTTCGCTGCCATCGGGGGCGGCCGAGGTTGTTAATGAGCCTTTACACGCTCGGCATGGCGACTCTTGTCCTCGGCGGGCTGGCGCCCTTGCTGTTTGCGTCACTGGCGCCCGACGCACGGTTGCCGCAGGTCGTCCTCGATGCCGCCGTGGCCGTGATGAATTTCTGCATGCAGGCGTTTATCTGGGCGGCTATCGGTTCACTCTGGCTGGGGAACATCCTGGCCGGCTCGCGGCCGAAGTATTGATCCGCGCTTGCCGTGCTGCGAAAGGGCAAGGTACGATGGAATAGTCGCGTAATCTTTTCCTAAAAGACAGGCGATTGCACCACGGGCGTCAAGCAAACTCTTCGACCGACGGAAATGCTGATGGTTCACAAATTCGGTTGGCTGGCGTTGTTTCTGCCGCTGGGCCTGGGGCTTGTCGCGGGCGAACCGCTGGCCCCTGCGGCGCCGAAAGCTCGTGTGTCGGGCTCTCGCAAACTGCACAAGACGGCCAAGCCGCCGAAGTTCGAGCAGCAGGAACTCGACGTCTTCTTTGCCGACGCGCGAGAGAAGCTCGGCCCCGGACAGCCGGGCGGACAAGTGGTTGCCGCGGCGACGAGCGTCGCGCCACAGCCGGGCGACGCGCTGCCGCAAGCTTCCGGCGGGTTCGCCTGGTCGAAGCTGATTTCGGCCAGCACGCTGGAAGACGCCGTCAAGGCGCAGGCCGCGCCGCTGGCCGAACAGACGAAGACCCCCAGCCAATTCAACGGCGGGGGCAATCTCGAAGCGCGCAATCATTTTACCGTGCTGGCCCTGCTCTACAGCATCATTGCCGATTACGACGCCGACGTGCGTTGGAAAAAAGACGCGCCCAGCCTGCGTTCGATGTTCGGCCGCGCCGCCGCAAACTGCAAAACGACCGGCGCCAATTCGTTTCGCGTGGCCCAAGCCCGCACGGGCGACCTGGCCGAGCTGATTCGCGGCGGCAAAATCGAATTCCAGAAGGACGAAAGCGATTTCAAATGGGCGGAAGTCGTGAACCGCCCGCCGCTGATGGCCCGGATGGGCAAAGAGGGTTACAGCGCCAAGCTCAAAACCATGACTTCCGACAAAGGCGAATTCTCCAAGAACCGCGACGATCTGCTCAAAGAAGCACAGTTGATTGCGGCCATCGGCCACGTCATGCAAGACGCCAGCTATGAGTTCGCCGACGACGAATCGTATCTTGGCTTCGCCAAGGAGCTGGAAACGCAGGCGCAAGAGATCGTCGAGGGGGTGAAAACCGACGACCTTCCGCGGGCTCAAACCGCGGCCGGGTTGATCAACAAAGCCTGCAGCGCGTGCCACGAGGGTTATCGCAGCGGGTGATTGGGTCGGTCGCCCCTTTCACGCGCACTTTGCTTGAAGCGCGCCTTTCATCGTGATGCCAGCTGTGTTCCGCTCCGCCACCGCCGGGCAAGCCCCGGCGGAGCAGTGATTGATCAGCTAGAAACGGCGTCACACCGCAACCCTTTTTCGCCTTTTCCGCATTTGCCCGCCGCCTCTGGCGGCGGGCAAATGCGGAAAAGGCGCAGGCGAATGTCGGCGGGGTCAACCTAGCTGCAAATCTTCGCTCGACCGGGACAAGCCCGGATCGTGGCGGAACAAAACCAGCGTGAGGGCGATTCGCCGAACGAGCGGTGCTTTGCGCAGCCTGGGCGTAGGTTCACTGCACTGGGGCATCGCTTCGCTCTGCCGCCAGCCACCCTGCCTTGTCAATTCAGGTCGAGGAGGCACTCGCTCACCGGCGGAAGGCGGCCTGGGAAGGCCGCCCCACGCGGCGCTTCTTGCCCTCGCGATGCACTACTTTTTTTTGTCGTCCAGATTCTTGGCTAGTTCCGCGGGCTCGACCGAAGAGGCCACGCCATCGCTGGGCACTTCAGCCTTCGCGGTCCAGAACAGGGCGTTCAAGACGAGCTTGCGGAAATCGTCGTTGCCCCAATTCTTATGAAAGTGCCCGCCCGTGAAGCCAAAGCCGCGGCCGCCGTCCGGCCGTTCGGTGGTCCAGGCCACGATCTCCGCCCGGCGGGGAAACTTGGCCGCCTCGGAGCCGCGTTTCTCGTCGGGCGGCGTGGCGACCAAGATCGGCGTGATGGCGCCCTCGCGGAAACGGATGTTGAAATACCATTCGTCGTTGATCGAGAACGGCTTCACGCCCCGCGTCACCGGGTGCTCGGGCAGTTGCTTGAACTCAGCCGTCCAGTGCGGATTGATCGAAAAGCCGGTTTCGTAATAGCCGCCGATCCAGGCCAACAGTTCCGGGCCGCCGCGATCCTTGGGAACTTCCACGGCATAGTGGACGCAGGCCAGGCCAACCCCCTGGTGCATCAACTCGCCCATGTGCCGCAGATGCTCGGGTCCGATCAGCGGGTGTCCGCCGCCGCCGTCCATGTAAAGCATGATCGAATCGGCGTTGTCGAAAGCGGTCGGGTCTTTTGGCCAGCCGTTGTGATACTCGGCAGCCTGCACCTGCGGCAGCTTGTCGAGACAGCCGCGCAACAGCGTCACACCGGCGTTGAATTCATGATCGCCGGGGCCGTGGCTCGGCCGGCCCGCGACCATTACGATTTTCTTCCGCCCGGCGAGTTTTAATCGCTTCAGCCGGATATTGCGGAATTGCACGGTCATCGGCGGGCCGGCGTGCAGTTGCAAGGCCAGAATGCCCGACATTTCGCGGTTCTTCGGATCCTCGTCGGTGACGTCGATCGTCTGCTTGCCGTTGATGAAGTGCTGAAAGTGATTGCCCTGGGCAATGATCGTGTAGTCGTTCCAGTCTTCTTTCTTGATGGCCTTTTGAATTTCGGCCGAATCGCCCAGCGAGCCGGTGACCTTGGGCTTGCCGTCTTCTGCGATCATGGTCTTCTGCCCGCGTTGGGCCAAAATGCCGCGGCCGCGTTCGTCGTAGAGGATGCCCGAGAAGTTGTCGCCCGCCTCGAAATCTCCCTGGTAGCCGCCGACGACCCAATTGCCCAGGTCGGCGCTGCGGTACTGAATGCCCGAGTTGCCGCCGACGATCTTGTACTGCAAGCGCAGCTCGAAATCGTCGAGCTCGCCCTGCCGCCAAATGATGAACGTGTTGCCCTGAGTTGGATTCTCTTGGGTGGTGTGCCCAGTGATGGCGCCATCCTGGACCGACCAGAACTTGGGATTGCCGTCCCAGCCATCGAGATCCTTGCCGTTGAAGATCGGTTTGAAGCCGGCCTCGTCGTCCGCCGCAACCGCCGGCGCAGCGCCGCCGGCGCAGGAGAGGCCCAGCGTCAAAGCAAAAAGTGCGTTTCTCACGGAAAAATTCCCCCACAATCGATGCATGAATGACCTCGCAGTCGTCGGCAGATTATCTTGCGCTGCGGCCGCCCGAAGGTACAGCGCCAAATTAAAATTTTTTCGCTCGTCAATGCGGCGCCGTGCCGCATCCAAAATGCGTCCTGGAGGGCCGGGCGCCCTCGCCCGCCGCCTGATCGGGCGGGGGCGCCCGATCCTCCACAATCGCTCGATCCTCCACAATCGCTCGATCCTCCACAATCGCTGGCGCGACCGGGCAATCCGGCCCTGCGGCGCCTTGCCGCGTGCCGCTTCCGTTGGTCGCTTAGTCGCTGCTCAAGGCGAAAGCGGCAAGGATGCCGCTTCTACTTACCGCCCGCCGATCGATTCGGGGATTTCGGGCGGCGTGAACTGAAAGCCCCGGCTCTGGCTGAAGAACTCCACGGGGTTTTCGTAGACGATCTTGCGGATCAGCGATTCCGGGTGCCCGCGCAGCCGCATGGCCAGAATGAAGTCGGGCACGGCCGTCGGCTTCGAGGGTCCCCAGTCGCCGGCCGAATTCACCAGCAGCCGTTCGGGGCCGTACATCTCGACCATGTCGACCGCCCTCTGCGGCGTACACTTGCTCACCGGGTAGAGCGTCATGCCGGCCCAAAAGCCTTCGTCGAGCGCGGCCCGGATGGTGTGCTCTTCGACGTGATCGACCAGCACGCGGCCGTGGTCGATGCGGCAGTCGCCGCAAAGCATGTCGAGAATCATCCGCGTCCCCTTGAGCTTGTCCTCCAGGTGCGGCGTGTGGATCAGGATCTGCTCGTTGGTCTTCATCGCCAGGTCGAGGTGTTCGAGGAACACGATCGACTCGTTGCGCGTGTTCTTGTTGAGCCCGATCTCGCCGATGCCCAGCACGCCGGGGCGATCGAGAAACTCGGGGATCATGGCGATCACTTCGCGCGAGAGGCTGACGTTCTCGGCCTCCTTGGCGTTGATGCACAGCCAGGTGAAGTGCTGCACCCGATACCAGCCGGCCCGCTTGGGTTCGAACTCGGTGAGTTGGCGGAAATAGTCGCGAAAGCCGTCGACGCTGCCGCGGTCGAACCCGGCCCAAAAGGCCGGCTCGCTCATGGCCACGCAGCCCATCTTGGCCAGCGTCTCGTAGTCGTCGGTGACGCGCGAGACCATGTGAATGTGAGGATCGATGTAAGTTGACATACTACTTAACTCTTTAACTCTTATAGCAACAGCGCTTACGCCACAGTGGATCAACTAGGTAGTGGACCGGCTAGGAAATCGAAGCGATCTCGTCCAGCCGCACGACGCGCGGGGCAGCTTCTCCATCCGCGATGAGTTGAACGATAACCGTATTCTGGCTTCCGACCTGGAGTGAAAAGGGTACGCCATTGAAGGATGTACCGTCTTTCAACGTAAATCGCGAAGGCTGCAGGATGCCTGGGCCTCGGTTCATGAGCCGAAGTACTTCTCGACCGATATCTTCGGTAGTCATCGGGTTCACCTGCGCAAACGTGAAAAGATGCGGCGGGTAGATGTAGGTCTGTTCGACCGCCATTGACCCCAGCTTGTTGCCTCCGAAGCGGGGAGCTAGCCGCCCGGGATAACGAGCCATAATTGCCAACACGTCTTTGGCGATCGGGTTACTTGGGCTCACGAGCTTGATCTCCGACAAAGCGACACTCGGCTCCTTGAGTTTATGCAGAGATTCGTATACGGCGCGGTAGGCGGCGGCTGGCCCTCCACGATCGACAATCTCCGTTGCCACATAAAGGAACCAGAGCCCTTCGTCCGCCGTCTTGACCCAGAAAGCGGCCTGGACCGGATTACCGTCGGCGGCGAACCGCTCGACGAGCCGGCGGCCGTCGTCAACTTGGTTGTCTACCAACGTGCTTTGATCCATGGCAAAACTCCGTTCTCGATCGCTTCATAAAGATCCCTAGCTTCCGGCTCCGTAGCGCCAATCTCATAGCGACTTTGCTCGCTCCAGTCTTTAACCGTGACCCATTTCTGGTTTACCAGTGGATCCTTGTCCATCTCCTCATCGAGGCCCGCCGCTTTACGGAGGACCGTCAGATCGTGCTTGTAATAATTATCTGCGAGTTTCTTGTCAGGGAAGCTGTTCGATTTCATAAGTTGGGAGATGATTCGTATCTTGAGTGCAAACTCCACCGCATAGCCAGCAAGGTAGTAAGCGCCGTCCCAATCGCTCTTTGCGTCGATGAGAAGCTTTGCCTCTTCCATTCGGAGGACGATCAGCTTCTCGAAGTCGGCTCGCGACGTGACTATGGTCATTTATTGCCCTTCCGATTCCGCCGATCCGCCGTCCCTGCCAAGCCACTCCCTACATATCAAGCCGACGGCGGATCAACCGCTTATTCCATGCGCTCGTCGAGTTGAAACTGCTTCCGCCATCCTTCCTCATAGGCCAGCGAAAAAATGAGTTGCACCTGTTCGGCCCGGTCGGAGCGGTCGGCGGTCAACATCGCCAAGCCTTGGCGGATGCGCGCGAGCCGCTGGTCGCCTTCCACCGAACCCGCGGCCCGGTCGAGCCGGTCGAGCGCGGCGGCGATTTCCAGGATTTTCGCCCGGACTTCGAGAAACTCGCGGTTCAACACTTCCGGTGCGTCGAGCGGAATCGGCATTACGCTTCCTCGAAATCCAAAGGCGGGCGGCGGGCGGAGAGAATGGACGAAGACACGGGCCACGAGTTGGATCGACCGGCCAAGGCCGGCAAAATCGCTGCGATCGGTCCGCTTCGCGCACCGTGATTCAACCAGATTCAGTTTGAACGGAAAAAAGCCGGAAATCAAGCGGGCCGCCGGCGGGCGGGGGCCCGCGATACGGCTTACAAGCATCTCGGCCGGGGCCTTCACGTCCGCAGGCCCCGGAACGGCTTGCCGCAAAGTCCGCCAAAAAAGCGGCCGATTGCCCAAACTGCTGGGAAAAAGAGGCTAGATTTCAGCAGTCAAACTTGTGTTTTCCGCTTCGATTGGTCGATTCGGGCGCCATCCTTCCCAGGAGTACGCAGTGGCGGTGAGCGGAGGATTTCAAACCACCTGCGAGCTTCTTGCGCAAACCGAGAACGAGGCCGCCGTCGCGATTCTCATTCCCGCCCTCGACTCGCCCGAGCCATCGATCCAGGAGGGCGCGCTGCGCAGCCTGTTGCTGCGGCGCAGCCTGGCCGGACAGCGCGAGATTCTGAGACGCTTGCACACGATCGACGACGGCTGGAAATCGATTATCGAGGAGCACCGCGCGAGCATGTCGCACGCGCTGCGCGACGCCGTGCTCGATCCGTCGCCGCAATTGTGCGCCAACGGCTGCCAGGCCATTCTTTGGTTCCGCGAATACGACTTGTTGCCGGCGCTGGTCAACGCGGTGGAAGACGAGGCGAATCCCAACGCCGCGTTGGCGGCGGCGACCTTGTTGGATCTGGCGGATTTGTTTTATTCCGAGTTGTCGGGCGAGGGGCCTTGGCGCCAGCGCCGCGATCCTGAATTGCTGCGAGAGCGAATGACGAGTTGCCTGGAGGGATCGGTAGGCCGCTTCCGCCGGCACCAGCGCGCAGCAATCATCGAGGCATTCTTGATGCTTGCCGCTCACGGCAACCCGGCCTTGCGGCGGATTTTGCTCGATCCGCTCGACAGCAGCTATCTGCCGCTCGTCGACGTGCTGACGCACAGTCTGCGGCCGGGCGTCCAGCGGCTGATCCTCGATTTTCTCGACGATCCGCACGCGCCTTCGTCGACGCTGGCCTTGATCGCCCATCGCGGCGATCTGCCGTTCATCGAGCGTCTGCTGCACCGCATCGGCGCCGCGCCGAAGACGACCGTGCGGCACAACCTGGCCCGCGTCGGCTCGATCGCCTGGCTGCGCGATCCGCGAACGTTGCTCGACTCGCTTGAAGAAGATTATCAACAGGCCGTCGTGCATTTGGTGCAGGCGTCGTCGATGAACCGGCTGGAAGCCTTCGCGGTGATTGCTTATCTGGCGGTCCAAGGCAAAGCCGCCGGCCGGCGTGCGGCGGTCGCCGCGCTGCGAGAATATCATGGCGTGGAGGCCAACAAGTTGGCTCTCAAAGCCCTGGAAGACGACGACGAAGAGGTCCAAGCGCTGGCCATTCGCCAATTGCGCGATCGGGGGATTCCCGGCGCGATCTCGATCCTGATCGACGCGCTGGCCGCCGCGTCGGCCGCCGTGCGCGACGCGGCCCGGGAATGCCTGACGGAATTCGCCTTTCCGCGGTTTCTGGCGACGTTCGACATGCTCGACGAAGAGGTCCGCGGCACGACGGCCATGCTGGTCAGGAAGATTGATCCGAACACCGTGCCGCTGCTGCGCGAGGAATTTAAATCTCCCTCGCGGCGCCGGCGCATCCGAGCGGTGCAAATGGCGGCCGCCATCCAGTGCGTCGGCGAACTGCACGAAGAGATTTTGGAGTCGATGCTTGACGGAGACCATCTCGTGCGGCTGGAGGCGGCGCGGGCGCTGGGCCAGTCCGATTCGCCCGAGGCCTGCGCGGCGCTCCGCGAGGCGGAAGACGACCGCAGCTTGACCGTCCGCGAGGCAGCCGCGTCCAGCCTCGATCGAATCGCCCGGCGCTCGCCTGAACTCGGCCTGCTGACCGGCGCCGGCGCGCCGCAGGAGCCCCCGCATGCATGAGCTTTTGCTTCGGCGATTCGGGGCTGCGCTGCTCGGCGAGCAGAACAACGTCTTGCGCAGCCTGGCCCAAGGTTTTCACGGCAAAGAGGACGAACTCACGCCGGCGACCGTGCTGTCCGTCTTGCTCGTCGCCACGGGGCTGTTTCTAGGCATCTGGCTGCTCTCTCGCTGGGCGACGCGGAAGGAACGTTCGGGAAGCTACCGCAGCTCGAGCGGCTTGTTTCGCGCGCTGTGCCGCGCACATCGGCTCGACCGCAAGCAGCGCTGGCTCTTGCGGCGGCTGGCTCGCGGTCGCAAATTGCCGCAACCCGCCGCGCTATTTCTCCGCCCCGACTGTTTCGCCCCGTCGACGCTGGGTCCGGAAATGCAAACCGACGGCGAAGCCGTGCAGGCGCTCGGCAAAATCCTGTTCGGCGAGTCGCAGGCCGGCCGAACTTCGTAGGCGCTGATTGCCGCGCGGGTTCAGCGCGGCAGGCAGGGTTTTCTGCTTGCGTCGGGCCCTGGCGGCCCGGCGGAGATATACGTGGCCCACCCAGGAACCGACTGAGCGCCGGCCCATAGCGCAGGGCGACCAAGGGGCGGCGCGTTTAGCCCTACCCGGCGAGCACGCTGAGAATCCCGCGGCAAAACTCGGGCAGATCGTCGGGCTTGCGGCTGGAAACGAAATGCCGGTCGACGACCAGCGCGGCGTCTTTCCAGATTGCGCCGGCGTTGACCAGGTCGTCCTTGATGCCCGGCGAACCGGTCACGCGTACGCCGCGATAGACGCCCGCCGAAATCGGAATCCATCCGCCGTGACAAATCGCGGCCACCAGCTTACCGGCGGCGGCGAACGCGCGCACCAGCGACAGCACCTTCGGATCGCGGCGCAGCTTGTCGGGCATGAAGCCGCCGGGAATCACTACGCCGTGGAAGTCCGCGGCTTCCATGTCGCGGATCGCTGCATCGGAGCGGCATGGATAGCCGTGTTTGCCCGAGTATTTACGTTCCGCTTCGGGACCGGCGACCGTCACGTGGGCGCCAGCCTCGATCAGCCGCAGCTTCGGATACCACAGTTCCAAGTCTTCGTAGACGTCTTCCACGAACATCAAGAAACGTTTGTCGGCCAGGGGTAGCTTCGATTCGGCGGCGATGTTCGTTCTCCGAGAATTCGCGGATGCTCGCGGGTTGGTCCGACGGGATGACAGCTCAAGCAGTAGCTTGCCAGTTCATGCATTCAATGTCCAGATTGCGTAGGTCAGCACGGCGGCGAAAGCGACCCAGAGCAGATAAGGAACGAGCAGCCAACCCGCCGCGCGTGACGATTGCAAAAAGGCCAGCAACGTGGCGGCGATCGCCAGCCAGAGCACGATGATCGCCGCCAGGGCCAACTCCGGCCGGCGTAGATAGAAGAAACAATACGACCAGGCCACGTTCAGCGAAAGCTGCATCGCGAACAGCATCAATGGATACAAAGCCGGCGCTCTGCTGCGAGCCCGCCAAACCAGCCAGGCCGCGACGGCCATCAGGAAATACAGCGTCGTCCACACGGGGCCGAAGACCCAGTCGGGCGGCTGAAAGCCGGGCTTTTTCAACTCGGCGTACCAAGTTTCCAGCGACTGAAACGTGAACCACGCGCCCAGATCGGCGGCCGCGAAACAGACGATCAGCGACACGGCAAAAGCCGCCAACTCTTTCCAGAACGGTTTCATCTCCGCCGTTTCTCCTTCGACGCCCCGCACCGCATCTCGGACAGCGTTTCAAGCGCCCTGGTCCGCGCCGCAGCATGCTCCACGATCGGCGCCGGATAATTCCGCCCCAATTCTACCCCAGCATTGAATAAAATCCTCATTCAGCGGTTCGGTTGGCGTGACGGGAAAATGAAACAGTTGCTGATCGGCGAACTCTCGCCAGATCAATTGCCGTAAAAAAGCCTCGCCCGCGGCCCGATGCGCGCGGCCTCGGCGCGTGGCCAGCGATTCGCAGACTGCGTACCAAATTCGCCGGGGGCTCAGTTCGCCGAAGTGCAGGTGCGGCGAAAGCCGCGAAACGCCCTCGTCGCCCGGCCGGTCGCGGCCTTCGACATAGCCCGCCAAGGCATGCTCTAGAAAGTCATCCAATCGTTTCGCTGCGCCCACGGCGCCGGGCGACCAGGCGGCGAGAATAGCGCCGCGCTGGCCGTGAAGCCGTGGACGAAATTCTTGCCGCCGATCGGGCCGATTTCCCCCTGGGCGAAGAAACCGGCCAGCGGGATGTCGCCCAGCAGTTTCGCTAAAACCCCGGCGTCGTGATCGGGGGCCTCGAACATGCGCGTGCCGCGACCATTGCAGGTGAATAGCAGTGCGCCTTGAGTCGCCTTCGAGCGTTCTTGTTTTGCACTGCGGACCAACTCGCGCAAGTCTTCGTCGGCCGTGCGAGCGTCGCGCACGTGGAACTGCACCGTTTGACCGACGCGGATGTAATCGCCGATCGCCAACGCGCCAGTGTTGCGATCGGCGCCGATGCAATTGCGCACCAAAAAGTCGCCCCGCTGGAACTCGCCTTGCTGTTCGTTGATCACGCGACCGACGTGCAAGCCTTGCTCGACAAGCTGCCGTTCTTCCGGCGACAGCTCTTCGAACACGGCTTGCAATTGAGCCAACGGGGGCTTGCCGCCGAGTTCGAGGATCACGTTTTGTTCGGCCTTCGTCACGACGAACGTGCGCCCGATCGGCCGGCAGCCTTGCGACACGACCGTCTCGATCCGCACCGGACCGTGCACCAGAGCCGCTACGGCGCCTTGGTCGAACACGTTGCCGTCGAGCAGCAGGCGATTTCCGCCGGGACTGTGAGCGCCGCTGGCCATGCCGCCTACGACCGGCACGCCGGGCCGGTCGGCGTTGAGCCGCTCCAAGAGCCAATCGGCGGGAAAGCTGAACGGCTCGCCCAGCAACAACAGCGCGGCTCCCGGCGGCCAAACCTCGGGCATTTCGTCGGGCCAGCCGACGACCGTCGGTCCTTCGGCCGTCTTCTCGAACCGCAGGTGCATCGGCGCGATCGAGACCCCGTCGAGCGCCGCCAGCCAGAGCGCAACCGCCGGGCTGTCCTCGATTTCCCGGCCGTTGCCGACGATCGACTCGCCGGTGCAACCTAACAGGCAGCCCGGCGAAAGGCGCTCGCCGATTTCGGCGGCCACGGACTCAAGTTCGGCCGCATGGTGCGGCGAGACGAACGCCATCGCCAAGCTGACCGGCGCCGCCAAGCTCTCGCTGGCCTTGCGACAGGCTTCCGCCGCCGCTTGCCGCGCGTCGGGCAACGTCGAAAGCGCCGCGGCGAAACGCAATCCGCTCGAGCGTGTTGGGCACATGAAAACCTCCTTGAGTGGCGTTGGGTTCGGCGACTGTCGCTAACTTACCGCGAAAGGCCCGTAGCGAATATGCCTCAAGGGTTTTCCACGCCTAGCCGACGATACTTCTCCTTGTATTTTTCCCACAGCCGCTTTTGCCGATCGTCGAGCGGAACCTTGCGGCCCTGAATGAAGGCCAGTTCGACTTGTGCTGGAATCTCCAGCGGATCGCCCGAGACGACGATCAACGTCGCGTCCTTGCCGGCCTCCAGCGAACCGAGCCGGTCGGCGATACCGAGAATCTCAGCCGCCGAAAGAGTAATGGCCTTGACGGCCTCTTCGGGCGAAAGATCGTAGGCCGCCGCCGTACCAGCATGGTGCGCCAGGTTGCGAACCATCGAGGGGCTGTCGGCGCTCGAGATGCAAAACGGGATGCCCGCGTCGCGCAGCCGCTCGGGCAGCGTGAACGGCGCGTCGTAAGGGTCGTCGCGCCGCCGCGGCAGTCGATGCACGCCGCCGATAATCACCGGAACTTCGTGTTTTTTCAGCAACGCGGCGCATTCGGGCGCATCGTAGCCGCCGGCGATGATCAGCTTCAGCTTCTCCTGCTCGCAAAAAGCCACGGCCGATTGAATCTGCTGGATTTCGTCCGCGTCGACCACCAGCGGCGCCCGGCCTTCGAACACCGGCACGAAGGCCTCCCAACGGGCGTCGAAATCGTGCAGGCGCCCGGCGCCGTCTTTGTGAACCTGCCGATGTTTGTAATAGGCCCGCGCGTCGGCCACGGCTTCGCGCAGTTCGACCAGCGCCTTGTCGCGCGAGAGCAACTGCTCTTGGTCGGACATCTCCTGGCGCCAGGTTTGAATCGGCGACATTCGCGGCCAGCGCACATGGATCGCGCAGACCGGCTTGACGGTCAGGTCTTCCGTCGTCCAACCATCCAGGTGAATCAGCGACGATGTACCAGTGATTAGCCCTCCGGTCGGAACGCTCAGCGCGGTCAGCACGCCGCCCGAGCGGGCGACCGGAATCGCTTCGCTGTCGGGATTAACGGCCACGTGCGCTTTCACGTTCGGGTTGATGCGCCCGGTTTCATTCTGATCGGCGGTGGCCTTGACCATGGGAATCTCGACCAGGCCGAGTTGCGTGAAGGCGTCGATAAATCCCGGGTACACGTGCCGGCCGTTCAGTTCGATCCGCTCGACGTCGGCGCCGAGCGCCACGTCCTTGCCGACGGCGACGATCTTGCCGCCGTCGAACAGCAGCACGGCGTCGCGAATTTCCGGCCCTGCGACCGGATGAATGACGCCGCCGACCAGGGCGATGGGATGGTCTTGCGGCGCCCCAGGCGGATCGGGCGAGGCCCAAACCGGCGCTGCGAGGCAAGCCAGTAACGCAAGAGCGCGGGTTGTCAATCGTAGGCTGGGGCGCAGCCCCACGCGGAAACAGGTTGGATGGTCGAGCGCGCGTGGGGCTGCGCCCCAGCCTACGGCCTGCATGATTTTCATCGAATCTCTCCTTCCTCGTCGTGATCGTGGCAAACGATATCTTCGCGGGGCCACGATTCCTTCTTGCGTTCGTCGAGTCCTTCGGTCGGCTCGCCAGAGGCGAGCACGCGCTGAATCAATGCCGCGCGCATCGCCGCGGTTTTGCGGCGGCGTTCGAGATCGGCCTGGCGATCGAAATATTACCCCGGCATGAAAGTGGATCGCAATTCGGTAATGGACGCATATCGGACGGAAGGATGGAGAAAGTAACTGATGACATGTTCGGGCAAATGAAACAACCTTCTCATGAAGCTCTGCATCCGTGAGCGTAAGGCTTC
>DATKRK010000215.1:0-8863 GCA_035532215.1 Pirellulales bacterium
GCCGCGAGCTGGCCGCCAAGCTGCCCGACCCGTTCGCCGAAGAGTACAATGCGACCGTCGGCCAGGGGATGTTTCTATCGAACTCGCCGCTGCTCGACGAACTGCTGCGGCCGGCGGCCGACAACACGGCCGGAAAACTGGCCGGCATCGCTGCGAGCGACTTGCGAATCGAGCAGGCGTTTATGATCGTGCTCGGCCGCTCGCCCGACGAAGAAGAAAAGGCGCAATTGGGCGCTTACTTGGCGCCCCGCTCGCCGGAAGCGGGCGTGAAGGAAATGCTGTGGGCGCTCGTCGCATCGGCCGAATTTCTGGTGAACCATTGATCGCAATCGAGCGCTGATGAGCCACCGCCTGAACGAACGACTGTTGCGAGCCGGCTGCCCTCGCGATGAACACACGCTGCACCGGCGCCGGTTTCTGGAAGGCGCGGCCGGAGCGGGCGCCTTGTCGTTGATGAGCTTCAGCGGGCTGTTCTCCTTGCCCGCCTTCGCCGAGGAAGCCAAGCGCAGCCAGAAGCATTGCATCTTGCTCTGGCTCTGCGGCGCGCCGAGCCAATTCGAAACCTGGGATCCCAAGCCCGAAAGCGCCTACGGCGGTCCGTTCGGCGCCATCGAAACCAGCCTGCCGGGCGTGCGGTTTAGTTCGCTGTTGCCGCAGTGCGCCACGATCGCCGACAGGCTGGCCATCGTGCGGTCGATGAAGACCAAGCCCAACGAACATTTTCAAGGGATCGACCTGTTGAATCGCGGCGCCGAGCCGCGCCCGCCGTTCGTGCGGCCGACGCTGGGCTCGGTGCTCGGCCAGCAGTTAGGCCAGCTCGACAGCCCGATCCCCAGCTTCGTGCTGCTCGATCCGTGCCCCGAAGGGAACGAGTTCAAAGCCTTCAAGGCGGGCAACTGGGCCGGCTGGCTCGGCGCCGAATACGCTCCGGTGCGGGCGGGCGGCGAGTTCAAGATTCCCGACGTCGCGCGTTTGCCCGATCTCACGGCCGAGGACCACGAAGATCGCGAAGCGCTGCGTCGCTTTATGACCAAGAAGTTCGCCAACGAGCGGCAAAGCGCGGCCGCCGCTTCGCAGAATGCAGCTTTCGCTCGCGTCAAAGGGCTGATGAGCTGCGCGCACCTGTTCGATCTGGAGCGGCTGCCCGCCGCAGATCGCCAGCGTTACGGACCGGGCGCCTTTGCCCAACACGCTTTGCTGGCTCGCCACCTGGTGGAAAACGGCGCCCCGTTCGTGATGGTCGCCAACGGCATGAACTGGGACTGCCACGTGTTCCAGCACGAGATTTACCAGATGCTCGTGCCGGAAGTCGACAAGATCATTTTCCAGTTGCTCTCCGATCTCGAAGAGCGCGGGCTGCTCGATTCGACGCTGGTGGTCATGATGGGCGAATTCGGCCGCACGCCGTGGCTCAATCCGGCGCGGGGCCGCGATCATTATCCGGATGCTTGGAGCCTGGCGCTGGCCGGCTGCGGCATTCGCCGCGGCGTGGTGGTCGGCGCCACCGACCCCGACGGCGTCGACGTGACCGAAAAGCCGTGCAACGAAAAGAACCTGTTCGCCACGATCTTCACCGCCCTGGGGCTCGATCCCTACGCCGAATACGATCTGCCCGGCTTGCCGACGTTTCACCGCGTGGAAGATCGCGCCGAACCGATCCGGGAGGCGCTCGCGTAACCATGACCGATACGCCCATGCCCTCGACGCCGCCTGCGGCGCTGAAGCTCGAACAAGAAAAGATCATCTCGCTGCCGGCCGCGGTGCTGGGCGTCGATATCAGTCGCGACGGCAAGACGGCGCTGGCCGCCTGCATGGACGGCGGCGTGTACTCGGTCGACATCGACTCGGGCCGTTACGAACAATTCGGCAAGCACGCCAGCTACGCCTCGGGCGTCAAGTTCGTGCCGAACGCGAGCCTGGCGATCTCGGCCGGCTACGATGGCGCGCTTTTGTGGCACGATCTAGCGGCGAAGCAACTCGTTCGCAAGGTCGATGCCCACAAGTTCTGGTCGTGGAAGCTGGCCGTTTCGTGCGACGGCAAGTTCGCCGCTTCCGTATCGGGACAGTATTTGGCCGGCGGTTACAAATACGAACCGGCCGCCGCCAACGAGCCGACGGTCAAAGTCTTTGACATTGCATCGGGCGAGCTGCGACACGGCTTCGAGCTGACTCCGCCGGTGTTGTCCGTGGCCTTCAGCCCCGACGCAAAGTTCGCCGCCGCCGGCAACCTGATGGGCGATTTGCGGGTCTGGGATTTGGAAAGCGGCCAGCAAGCGGCGGCCTGGAACACACCCGACTTCACCAGTTGGGGCATCATCAAGAGCCATCATTACGTGGGCGGAATCTTCGGCGTGTGCTTCGCTCCCGACGGCGCCGAGCTGTTGGCTTGCGGCATGGGGCCGATGAAAGACCCGATGGCCGGCAACGGCAAGCAAACCTGGCAGCGTTTCGCCTGGCGCGAAAACCCGCCGCAAAAGCGCAGCCAGATCGCCGACGCCGATCAGGGCAACGGCCTGATGGAAACGCTGGCCTTTCATCCTTCCGGGCGATACTTCGTGATGGCGGGCCGGCTGGCCCAGGGCCAATGGAACGCGGCCGTCTTCGACGCCGCCAGCGGCGCGCTGGCCGTCTCGCTCGACACGAAGATGCGGATCGCCGAAGCCGCGTTTTCCGCCGATGGCAATCGGCTCTTGCTCGGCGCGGCCGTCGGTCAAGGCAAGCCCAAGGACGGCAAACGGCCGGATTTCGGCCGCATCGCCGTCTACGCCTGGCGATCGGGCGAGTAGACGAGTCCGGCTCGAACGCCAGCGCCGACTCGAAGCCCCGAAGAATTCGCTTTGAAACTCCGCAAGGGGCAGCAGGTCTCGGTTTCTGGGATCATCGAGTCGGCGACCAACGTGCTGGGTTCGTTGGACATCCGATTGAAAGAGGGCGCCGCCGTAGAGCCGTGAGCTTCGCGATCCGGACCGCGACGCCGAGCGACCATCGGCGCGCTGCGAGGTCGTCGGATTTCGCTTGGCGCCGGCGGGCGGAATGGTTGCCCGCGTTCACTTAGTTCGTTAAAATATGAATAGGCCGTAGGCAGTTTGGGGCGCTAGCCGGACCTACCTGATGAAGTGGTCTTGTGGTGGAAGGGCGCGAAGCGTATGTCAGACGCGTTGGAAGATTATGCGGCGAAGCTGCCGCCGATTTACCAGGACGTATTGGCGGTTTTCCCAAAGGTCGACCCTGCTCGCAAGATGGGTTACGGGCTGGCATTCCAGACGATCGCCGTCGCGCTCGATAACAAGTATTCTCTCGGCGACATCCAGATTGTTTCGGCGCAGCTTGCGAACCGCGGAATTGCGGAAATTCGCAATGGCATCTTTGTTCACCCGACGCCGCTGGGAGAACAACTCATTGCACTGCTCTCGGGTCATGCGATTCCCGAGAGCCGCATTCCGCTCATTCCGCCGCCGCCGGTCCCTGGCTGAGGCCCGCTGATGCAGTGGACCATCGCCTCATTTCCCAAATGCGGCTTTCACGTTTTCTTGTCGCATTCCGCTGAAGACCGCGATTGGTTAATCGAGCCGCTTTACGATCGCTTGGCCCAAAGCGGCATCATCCCGTGGTTCGATCGTCACCATTATCCCGTGGCCGTCGATCCCTACGAGGCCTTGCGCCGTGAGATCCTTCATTGCCGCGTTACCGCCTACCTCATTACGGAAGCAGCTTTGAGCCACGCTCGCGGCTGGCAAGTCATTGAAAAAGCCTACGGCGGCATCCTCCAGGATTGTTTTGCCTTCTTTGGAATAGAATTATCTCACGTCGAACTGCCGCTGTTCTTCGTTCGCCGCGATCATCCGACATTAGCTCGCTCCGTTTGGCAGCCGCTGACCTCGAAAGGCCGATTTCATTCGCGGGCGGATGGCGATCCTCTGAAATGGGCATTCGAGTTGATTAGCAAGTTCGTTATTGAAGAAGAGAAATACGCCAGTCAAATTCAGCAGCACGTCTCCAATGAACCGCAACTGCGAGATTGGATCGCAAGTCGCCCCGGCATGGTTGACCGAGTTGCAGCCGCATACCCGTAGCTCATGCAGCGAAGCGGAGCGCAATCTTCAAAAATCCGCGTTGCCCGGCGTACGCGGGAAGGGGATCACGTCGCGGATGTTGGCCATGCCGGTGATGAACTGCACGACGCGCTCCAGTCCCAGGCCGAAGCCCGAGTGCGGCACGGTCCCGTAGCGGCGCAGGTCGAGATACCACCAATAGTTCTCGGCCTCCAGCCCCTGTTCGCGCATCCGGCTTTCGAGCACGTCGAGCCGCTCTTCGCGCTGACTGCCGCCGATGATCTCGCCGACCTTCGGCGCTAGCACATCCATCGCTCGCACCGTGCGGCCATCGTCGTTGACGCGCATGTAAAACGGCTTGATCGTGCGCGGATAGTCGAACAAGATCACCGGCCGCTTGAAGACCTGCTCGGTCAGATAGCGCTCGTGCTCGGCCTGCAGGTCGCGGCCCCAGGCGACCGGGAATTCGAACGTCTGGCCCGACTTTTCCAGCCGCTCGACCGCCTCGGTGTAGGTCAATCGCACGAACTCGTGTTCGGCGATGCCTTCGAGCGTGGCCAGCACGGTGTCGTCGATGCGCTGGTTGAAGAACTGCACGTCCTCGGTTTCGCGCTCGAGTACGTCGCCGACGATGCGCTTCAAGAATGCTTCGGCCAGGTCCATGTTGTCGGTCAACTCGAAGAAGGCCATCTCGGGCTCGACCATCCAGAACTCGGCCAGGTGCCGCGAAGTGTTCGAGTTCTCGGCGCGGAACGTCGGGCCGAAGGTATAGATCTTGCCCAGCGAGCAAGCGAAGATTTCGCCCTGCAACTGGCCGCTCACCGTCAGGTACGCCGGGCGGTTGAAAAAGTCTTTCGTGAAGTCGACCTTGCCCTCCGCCTTGGGAACCTGGGCCAAGTCGAGCGTGGTGACTTTGAACATCTCGCCGGCGCCTTCGCAATCGCTGGCGGTGATGATCGGCGTCTGGACGTACAGGAAGCCCTGCTCCTGGAAGAACTCGTGGATCGAGCGGCAGACGCAATTCCGTACGCGCGTCACGGCGCCGAAGGTGTTCGTCCGCGGCCGCAGATGGGCCAGCGTGCGCAGAAACTCGAACGAGTGCTGCTTCTTTTGCAGCGGGTAGGTCTCAGGGTCGGCCAAGCCGTGAACGATCACGCGCGCGGCTTGCACCTCGGTTTCCTGCCCTTTGGCGGGCGAGGCCTTCACCTGCCCCTCGATAGTGACGCTCGCGCCGGCGCCGAGCTTTTTGATTTCGCTCTCGTAGTTGGCCAGCGAAGCGTCGGCGATCACCTGCACGTTGCCGAAGCACGAGCCGTCGTTGATTTCCAGGAAGCTGAAGCCCCCTTTCGAATCGCGCCGCGTGCGAACCCAGCCCTGTAGCCGCACCTCGCGGCCCGCCGCCGCGGCTTTTCTCGCTAGAGCGACCGAAAGCTTTTCCATGGAGTCCTCCGTGATCGACGCAACCAAAAATCGTTGCAAGCCGTGAGGCAATGTCAGTGTTTTTCGAAAGGGGATCGGGGGATGCGGAGGAGATCAGGGAGATGGGAAGCAAGGCGATTCATTGAGAGTCGAGGAGACTACGAAAACGCGACAAGACGAAAACACGAAAAGGGAAGAGAATTCAGTTTTCTTGCTGAGAGCGAATCCACCTCGTTTCTCTGCTCCGCGTCTCCGCGCCTCCGCGTGAGCCCTACTTTCTTATCTCCTTCATCTCCTCCTCATCTCCACATCCCCTTTCCGAAACGTCTCAATCAGTGCGAGCCTTGCTCCGCCAGCCAGCGTTCGGCGTCGAGCGCGGCCATGCAGCCGCTGCCGGCGGCGGTGATGGCCTGACGATAATTGTCGTCGGCCACGTCGCCGGCGGCGAACACCCCTGCGACGCTGGTGTTCGTGCGGAAAGGCACGGTCCACTTGATGTACTTCTTGTCCGTCAGTTCCAGCTTGCCTTCCAGGAATTTCGTGTTCGGCGTGTGGCCGATCGCCAGGAATACGCCCGTGGCGGCCAGCTCCTGCGTCTCGCCGCTCTTCGTACTCGCGAGCCGCACTGCGGTCACGCCATCGCCTTCAGTTCCGAGCACTTCGTCGAGCGCGCTGTTCCAGACCGGCTCGATCTTCGGGTTATTGAGCGTCCGCTCGGCCATGATCTTCGAAGCCCGCAGTTGGTCGCGGCGGTGGACCAGATAAACCTTGCTGGCGAACTTGGTCAGATAGCTCGCTTCTTCGCAGGCCGAATCGCCGCCGCCGACCACCGCCAGCGGCTTATTGCGGAATCGCGGCAAGGCGCCGTCGCACACCGCGCAGGCACTGACGCCGCGGTTCTTGTAGGCTTCTTCCGAAGGCAGCCCCAGGTAATTCGCCCGGGCGCCTGTGGCCACGATCACTGCTTCGGCCTCGGTCGTCGAGCCGTCGGAAGCCGTCAGCTTGAACGGCCGTCGCGAAAAATCGACGTCGACGATATCGTCGGTGACAATCCGCGTACCAAAATTGGCCGCCTGCTGACGCATCAACTCCATCAACTCGGGACCGCTGACGCCGGCTTTCTGGTGTGGCGCCATGATGGCCCGCTTGTCCTTGGCGATCGAATCGTCGAGATACGCCTCCAGATTGCCGTGCGGAAAGCCGGGATAGTTCTCGACTTCAGTCGTCAGCGACAGTTGTCCAAGCGGCAGCGTCCCGGCGATCCGATTCTCTTCGGTCAAGGCGCCTTCGAACACCAGCGGATTCAGCTCGGCCCGGGCGGTATAGATGGCGGCGGCCCAGGCGGCCGGCCCGCTTCCGATGATGACGACCTTCTCAGCCAATTGCGCAACTCCTTTGGCAGCTCAAGTTTTGCCCGCAGTGACTCTGCTCGTTCAGGCCGCTTATTATAGGCGGCTCAGGCGGAGCGTCCATGCCGCAGCTTCCGGCCGGCATGGCGGTCCGCTTTGTAGTTGCGGGTCACGACCAAGCCGGGGCTCCGGATTCATTGTAGAATGGATCGCCCAGGGCGGCCTAGCGCGGCCTTCGACCGCAACCAAAGTAGCAGGCACATTCCATGTGCCGTCCGCGGCAGCGCGGTGAAGCTCCGTCGCAGGGTTGGCGGCGGCACACAGGAGTGTGCCTGCTACTTTGACGTGGAGGGCCGGGCGCCCCCGCCCGGAAAGCCATGGAGGGCCGGGCGCCCTCGCCCGGAAAGCGGCGGCAATCGGGCGAGGGCGCCCGTTGTAACTCGCCGGGCGAGGGCGCCCGTTGTGACTCGCCGGGCGAGGGCGCCCGGCCCTCCATGCCAGCGCGCCCGAGCAGTTCGATCGATCCACCATCCAACCATCAAGCCTAGTTCAGGCCGCAACCTATGCTGACGCCCGCCGAAGAATTGGGTTTAAGCGGGCTGAACCTCGACAGCCGGCTCCGCAAGGTGTTTTACAGCCTTGCGGACGCCGAAATCGTCGCCCTGACCAACCGCATGACCGCCGAGGCGCTGCGCCGGAACTTGATCTACACGCGGCACGGGCAGATCGAGGCAATTCGCGTGATGCTGCGGCCGATCGCCGTGCTGCCCGACCAACTGGCCTATCTGCACTACGTTTCGCAGACGATCATGGGCGCGTTGAAGCGCGTCGCCGAGTTGTACCTGAACGATCCGGCGGTGCGCGAGGTTGTGCCGTTGGCGGCCGCCGAAGAGGCCTGGCTGCGAGAAAGCTGGGGCGAGAGCCAGCATCAGGCGAACCCGGTGTTCGGCCGGCTCGACGCGATGGCCGAGTTCACCAGCCCGACCTGGAAAGAGTCGCTGAAATTCTTCGAGCCGAACCTGTGCGGCGTGGGCGGCATCCACCTGGGGCCGACCTGCGCACGGATGCTGGCCGAGGTCGTGCTGCCGGTGCTGGAAAGCCGCGATCCGGAATTGCAGTTCCAACTGGGCCAGGATTTGCGCGAGTTGTTCATTCAGGAGGTCGTCGATCATCTCGAAGCCATCGGCCGGCCGGGCCGCAATCTTTGTTTCATCGAGCCGAAGTACGCCGACGAAGGCACGAGCGAGCAGGCGCCGCTGGCCGAGTATTTTCACGAGCGGCACGGCATGACCGTCGTCCACGCCGACCCCAAGGAGCTCGCGATCCGCGGCGGCGAAGTCTGGTACGAAGACACGCCGATCGACATCGCCTATCGCGATTACGAGATTCGCGACTTGCTGGAGCTGGAAGCAGGCGGCGTCGACATCGGGCCCGTGCGGCGGCTGTTTCGCGAAAACCGCATGATCTCGTCGATGGCCGGCGACTTCGATCATAAGAGCTGCTGGGAGCTGCTGACCGAGCGGCGGTTCGCCGAACGATACTTCAGCAGCGACGAGCGGCAAGTCTTTCGCCGGCACGTGCTCTGGACGCGATTGCTGGCCGACCGCCAAACGACCTTGCCGCATGGCGAGCTCGGCTCGCTCGTCGATTATGCGCGTCGCGAGCACGAACGGTTGGTGCTCAAGCCGAATCGCTCCTACGGCGGCGACCGGGTCTACGTCGGCCTGGGCATGGACGCGGCAGAGTGGAACGCGCTGGTCGACGCCGCGCTGGCCGGTCCCGACGCTTGGGTCGTGCAGCGTCTGGCGAGCATTCCGGCCAGCGAGTTTCCGGTGGTCAGCGCCGACGGCGCCGTGCGCGTCGAGCCGTTTCACACGGTGATGGGCTTCGCCCCCACGCGTTACGGGCTGGGCATCGTCGGGCGAGCCTCGCAGAAGCAGGTCGTCAACGTCGCCCAGCGCGGCGGCATGTGCGGCGTTCTCATCGGCCGCTCGCCGCGGCGGCTCGTCGGCCCCGCCGAACCGGCGAAAGGCGGCTGAAGCC
>DATKRK010000216.1:0-12135 GCA_035532215.1 Pirellulales bacterium
CCCACCGTTTTCTTGCCGGGCGAGGGCGCCCGGCCCACCGTTTTCTTGCCGGGCGAGGGCGCCCGGCCCACCGTTTTCTTGCCGGGCGAGGGCGCCCGGCCCTCCATGAGGGCGCCCGGCCCTCCGTTCCTGCGTCTGAGACGAACGTACAAGTGGCAAATCATTCGTCCCCGTTCGGCTTTGCCGCAGTTTCCTTCGGCGCCGGATCTTCCACGGGCTTTGCCTCGTCGGGCGGCAGGTCGTCCGTCATGGACTCGTCCGAATCGAGATCGGCGCCCTCCCAGAGCGACCGGCCGGCGGCCTTGAGCGCCAATCGCCGAGAGCTTTCGTCGCGCCGCAATTTCGGTTCGGGCCCGTATCCTAAGTGGGCCACGACCAGGGCCAGTTGTCGAGATTGCGACGCGGTCGGCAGCACGGTCAAGCCCTTCAGCTCTTCGTCGGTCCAAGCGATCAAGCGGAATTCGTCGTCCGGCGTCGTCTGCTGAGCCAGCATCATTAGATTCCGCAAGTGCAGGCCTTCCTGCGGCGTTTGCCGAGCGGTGACGGGCGATTGTTCGAGTTCTTGCTCCCAGAGCCGGCTTTCTTTCTTGGGCCAAGGCTTGAGTTCCACCGTCTTGGCGGCGCCCGGATCGAGCGCGCCGACCCAGGCTTGCAATTCGCCGCTGGCGACTCCGGCGCCTTGCAGGGCCAGACGCGTATTGTTCGACACCTTGTAACGCTGGCCGCCCAGATGCTCCCACTTCAGCCCGCCGTCGACGCCGATCATCTCTTCGCTGTGGACCATGCCAGTGGTATTCGACGAGATTTCCAGCCCTTCGAGATTGACCATGCTGATCTCGGCGTCTTCCTCGTCGCCAGTTTGTTTGCGCGCGCGGCGGAACTCGACCGTGGTGCGTCCTTGCCCGAGCAGCATCTTCTGGCCGCTGGCCAGCGGCAAGGCGACGGCCGAAGGGTCGTCGAACCGCAAGTCGTAACTCGTGCCCAGCGAACTGTAGAGGGCCAAATAGCGCGTCAAATGCGCCCGGCTGTAGTCGCCTTGCACTTCTAGCACGGCGAGTTCGGTTTTCGAGCGGGCGAAGCCGATATCGAGCTGCGCCAGATACACCACCGCAATGGCGGCCCCGATGGCGATGAATGGCGCCGCCGCCCAGGCCAGTTCGACCCGGCCGATCAGGCGGAACACCAACCAATTCAGCGGCACCAGCACCAGCACGTAGATCGCCAGGATGACGACCACGAACTTTGCGTCGGGCACGACGATGCCGGCGGCTTCGCGCAAGGCGTTAAAGCCCAGATTCGAAGCCGCGCTGAAATCGCTCCAACCCGCCACGCCCGAGCCTTCGGGCAAGTCTTCCAGATCGGGAACGCCGCTATAGCCGTAGGGCATGCCGGCCGGCTGCTCTTCGGGCGGCTTCTCCACCAGGGGCGCACGCGCTTTGCGGCCTTCGAATTGAGCGTCGAACAGACCCGGCGGAGGCGTCGCGTCGCGCGAGAAATAACGCACTCGCGAGACGAGTCGCGGGTCTTGGTGCGAATGGCCGTCGAGCCAGGCGGCTTCGACTTGCTCGTCCTTGCCGAAGGCGAATTTCCGCGGACCGCGGCGGAGCAAACAGCTATTGAAGAACCCGTCGAAGCTCGGCCAATTGCGCAGCTCGCGCTGGCTCAGCCGGAAGGCCGACACCACCACGCGGCCCCGACCGACGCGCTGCTCGGCCACCAGCGGCTCGTCGCCCGAGGAAACGAGCGCCTCGGCGCCGCGCTTGAGCTTCATTTTCTCGCCCGTCCACGACCTTGCGACTCGCAACGGCAGATCGCCTTGATCGTAGAGGGCGTTCAATTCGCTCATGGTCTCGGTGGTCATGGTCCAGGCGTCGCCGCCTTCGACCGGCAGGAATTCGTCGAGAAAACTGCCCTTCAAGGTCGCCAACGTGTCGGGCCCGCTGACGATGATTTGCCCGCCCCAGTGCAGCCAGTCGACCAGCGCCAACTGCTGGTCGGGCGAGAGCTTCTTGGGATTCAAGTCGTCCCACAAGACGTAGGCCACGCCGGTCCAGCCCAGCGCGCCGGAAGGCAGCGGCGCGACCGCGCGAATGCGCGGCGCCACTACGCGATAGTGCCAGGCCTTGAGCGGATCGAACATGCTGGAAGTCGGCGCCGTGATCGAATCGAGCCGCTGCAAGAATTTGTACGAGTCGGGATTCAACGCCAGCACGACGAAATAATACTGGTGCGCCGGCATCGGCATCAGCGTTTGCGACTCGGCGAACACGGGCCGGCCGCCCGGCCCGTTGAGCAAGCGAGTTTGCACCCAGCGCGCGCGGGCTTCGGTCGGCGCGAACAGCGAAAACTCCAGAAACCGCCGCTGCCCCTTGGGCATGATCGCCGGCCGCGTGGTTCGCAGGCGGAAGGGCATTTGGTCCAAGTCGACCGGCTGCTGCTGCCGATCGGCGACGTCGCAGGACAGTTCGCCTTTGAAGTCGAAGTTGTTGGCCCGCGTCTCCAACACGGCGCTCGTCCAGTGGCCGGGCTTCATGAAGACTTCGCGCCGCTCGGTCTTTTCCAACGAGCCGGGCTGCGTCGAAAAGGCGAGATACTCGAAGTCGGGCTTGGGCTTTTCCTTCTTCGCCAGTTCTTCGCGCTTCTTGATGAGCTCTTCTTCGGTTTCCGGAGTATCCGAGCGGCAGCCGCCGCAGCCGGCGACGAGCGGCGCCAGGCTCAAGAGCAACAAGCAATAACACGCGGTCTTGCTGCGTGGCATGGGCCACGCGGCAAGTCGTTTCGCAAGCCCCGAAGCGAAGTGATGAGGAACAGCCATCCGATGAGCAGTCCTGAAGATTTGCGGCCGGTGCGCGGTCGGTCGAACAAAGCCCCGGCGGCTCCGCCACGCGCACGGCCTGCCTGTGAGTGTAAGCGTTGGCAACGCGTCAGGAAAGCGCCTAGCGAGCCGGAGGCGTTAGCCTGGCGAGCCGGAGGCGTTAGCCTCCGCGTCAGACCGCAGCGCACCCGGAGGCTGACGCCTCCGGCTCGCCTTGACGCCTCCGGCTCGCCTTATTCGCTCTCCGCCGCCTCGGGATTCCAACGCCGATAGTCGGCCGGCGTGTCGAGATCGACGAAACCGCCTTCGTCGTCGGCCGGCAACTCGCGGCAGCCGAACTGCTCCAACAGCCGATTCAAACCTTCGTCGGCCCCCAATTGCCGTGCCGCCGCGACGAGCGGCCAGGGAAAGAGCACCGGATGCCCGCGACGGCCGCCGCGCGAAAGCGCCAGAATTTCTTGGCGGTTTCGCAATCGATTTTCCTTCCAGGCTGCGAGCAGGCGGTCGATGCTCTCGGCCGTCAACAGCGGCATATCGGCAGGCGCCAACAGCCAGGCGTCTTGAGGCCCGGGTTGATACTTCGCCTCAATATAGGCCAGCCCGGCCAAGACCGACGCCTTCATGTCAACCGGCGGCGGATCGACGACGACGACTTCGGCCCCGGCTTCGCGACCGCGCCGAGCCAATTCCAGATCGTCGGGATGGACCGTCAATATCGCGCGCGAAACGCGGCTTGCTCGCCAGGCGCCGATCACCGTCTCGATCACCGCTCGCCCGCCCCACGGCAGCAGCAGCTTCGCCGCGCCCATGCGAACGCTGCGGCCCGCGGCGGGAATGATCGCGAAGGCTTGCAATCCTTATTCCTCGCCAACCATTCCCCACTCGCTGCGGCCCGGCACGGCTCCGTTCATGTTCCGATGGGCGACGAGCTCGGCCAGAATGCTGATGGCGATCTCGGGCACGGTCTGCGAACCGATATCGATGCCCAGCGGGGCGTAGACTTTCGCCAAGGCTTCCGCCGACACGCCCTCGGCTTCCAGGTCGTCGAAGATCAGCTTGATCTTGCGGCGGCTGCCGATCAGCCCGACGTAGCGAGCCTGGCGATTGACCAGATGGAAGAGCGCTTCCTCGTCGTGATTGTGTCCGCGGGTGACGATGATGCAATAAGTGTCCGGCGTGATCTCCAGGTTCTTGAGCGTCGGTCCGATTTCGCCGCAGATCAGGCGTTCGGCCCTCGGAAAGCGTGTCGGACTGACGAACTCTTCGCGGTCGTCGACCACCCACACGTCGAAGCCCAAGTCGGCGGCCCAGTTGCCGACCGCCTGGCCGATATGGCCGCCGCCGACGATCAGCAAACGGCAGCGCGGCAGCACGGGCAAGTAGGCCACGCCCCGCTCGGCCCGAGCCCGCGGCCGGTCGGCCAGCGGCGGCAAATGCTCGAGCACCGCTGGCGGCGCCGTAGGGAGATCGGCCTGCAAATCGGCCGCGACCAGCCGCCCTTGCGCGTCGAACAAATAGCAGGCCGGGGCGGGCAGGCCGCTCTTCTCGGCATCGAAGACGATCGCCTCGATGCAGCCCTCGCCGCGGTCGAGCAACTCAAGATAGGTCTGGAAGTATCCGTTCGCGTCCGCTTTGACGAGCGGCTCGACGAGAATCTGCATCCGGCCGCCGCAAATCAGCCCGTCGTCCCAGCCGTAATCGCTGTCGAGCTGAAAGCTGGTGATTTCGGCCTGGCCTTCGTCGAACGCAGCCAGCGCGCGGCGTTTGACTTCCGCTTCGACGCAGCCGCCGCCGAGCGTGCCGGCTTGCGAGCCATCGGCGAAAACCAACATCGCGGCGCCCGCCTTTTGCGGCGTCGATCCGCGGGTTTCCACCAGGCGGCAATAGACGACCGGCCGGCCGCTCTTTTGCGCATCGACTAAATCGCTGATGAGTTTATGCATGGCGCGGCGGCTTCATGTCTTCGTTGTCTTCGTAGGTTATGCTTCAGCATATCCTCTTCTCGCTGTGAATGTCACGGCTGAAGCATGACCTACGAGGACCTGCGCTTGCGTCGGGACGCGGTTGTAAAACCGACTCAAGCCGGCTGCAAGACCAGCACTTGCGTCGACTTGACCAGGTTCTTCACCTTGGCGCGGTAGGCCAGCATGTGCGGCGCGACGAGGTGCGCTTCCAAGGCGGGCACGTCCTCCCATTTCTCGATCACGGTCACGACGTCTTCGCGCACCGGCGGTTGCACCGGCACGCTTGTCGCCAGGTCGATCGTCGGACCGTATTCGATGCAGCCTTTCTCCGCCAGCACTTCGGGCACGAGCGCCTTGAACTCCTTGAGAAACGCCTCTCGCTTGCCGGCGGCGAGCGTAATCGTGGCGACGACGTGAACCATGGCAGATGACTCCAATTTCTTCTTTAGGCGGGCGATTCGGGGCTCGACAGCTTAACATGCCGCGAGCGAGGCGGAAATAAGGTCCCAACTTCCTAGGGAGGCCGGGCGACCTCGCCTGGCGAACGGGTTCCAAGCTTTGAAATCTCCGCCCGCCAACCAATTGCCGGCCGCTGCGTGATGCTCTAAAACCAAGCTTTCCATGCCCACGACCGCCAACCGAGAAGGCCACCATGAGCACCGTCCAAACTATCGCCAAGAGTTACGCATTCTACCGCGATCGCACGATCGGTTTGCTCGACAAGATCGCCGAGCAAACAGACCCGCAGGGCGTGTTGACCTGGAGGCCGGGGCCCGGACGAGCGCACATCGGCTGGCAATTGATGCACATCGGCGTCACTGAGGAAATCTTCGCCACCGAGCGACTGATGCCTGAAAAGCCCGCGGCGTTCGCCGACCTTTGGCCTCGCTTCCGCGGCGGCAGCACGCCCGACGACAAAGTGCCCGACGCGGCGACGATCCGCCGGGTCTTGTCCGAGTCGCGCGAGCATCTGCTCGAAACGCTGTCGCACTATGGCGACGAGCGCTTGGCCGAGATACCTCCGGCCTTGGCGGCCCGCAAACTCACCGTGCTCGATGTGCTGTACATCCTCGGCTGGCACGAGGGCCATCATCAAGGCCAGGCCCACATCACGCTGAACTTGTACTTGAACCGGCAAGCGGGCGGCTGACGCTCTCATCGCCCAATAGCGGGGAGTCGAGGCTGCGGACTATACTGGAATTGGAACGAGGACGGCGGCGGTTCTTATCGTTGGCATTCGGAGTCGGCAATGCGTTTTTGTACGGCCTGCTTGAGCCTGGCGTTTGTTTTTTGCGCTTTGCAGATCGCGGCAGCCGCGGATGAATGGCCCCAGTTTCGCGGTCCCGACGGGCAGGGACATGCCCCGAACGCCAACCCGCCGACCCAGTGGAGCGAGGAACAGAACGTCGCCTGGAAAACTGCACTGCCCGGCAGCGGGCACTCGTCGCCCGTCATCGGCGGCGGCCTGATCTGGCTGACCTACGCGCTCGACCAGGGCAAATCGCTGGGAGTCGCGGCGGTTGACGTGAAGTCTGGAAAGATCGTGCGACAACGCGAGATCTTGACGACCGACGTCGTGCTGTCGGTCAACGCCAAGAACAGCCACGCCTCGCCGACGGCGGTGCTCGACGGCGACCGGCTCTACGTCCATTACGGCTCGTCCGGCACGGCTTGCGTTTCGACCGCCGACGCCCAACCGCTGTGGACCAACACCGATCTCAAGGTCGACCACCAAGAAGGGCCCGGCAGTTCGCCGATCTTGTGGGGCGACTTGCTGATCGTGCATTGCGACGGCCGCGATTTGCAGTACATCGCGGCGCTCGACAAGCGGACCGGCCGCCTGGCTTGGAAGACCGACCGCTCGGGCGAGCTGCCGGAAAAGACGGACTTTCGCAAAGCGTTCTGCACGCCGCTGGTCATCGAATTGGAGGACGGGGAATCGGAGGATGGGGAATCGGAGGATGGGGAATCGGACGACGGGCCGCTGTTGATTTCGCCGGCTGCACAGCGGGTCTTCGCTTATCGCCCGGCGACGGGCGAAGAAGTCTGGTCGGTCGAATACTCGCCCGGCTTCTCGAACGTGCCGCGGCCGCTGTTCGGCCACGGGCTGCTGTATATCTGCACCGGCTACATGCGGCCCGAACTATGGGCCATCCGCCCCGGCGGCCGAGGCGACGTGACGTCGACGAACGTGGCCTGGAAGTTCAAGCAGAACGCGCCGGCCAATCCCTCGCCGCTGTTGGTCGGCGACGAACTTTACTTGGTCAGCGACGCCGGCATCGCCACGTGCCTCGACGCCAAGAGCGGCAAGCAAATTTGGCGGCAACGGCTGGGCGGATCGTATTCGGCCTCACCCTTGTACGCCGCGGGCAGAATCTACTTCTGCAACGAAGCGGGCGAGACCACGGTGATTGAAGCCGGCCGCAGCTATCGGCAACTGGCCAAAAACGAGCTCGACGCCGGCATCATGGCTTCGCCCGCGGCGATCGATTCCGCTCTGTTCGTGCGGACGCGTACGCACCTGTATCGGCTCGAGAATTCGAGGTCGGCCGTGGCGGGCGTGCTGCCGGCGAAATAATCGGGTCTACGACCACCGGCACAGCGCTTGTCAGCATTCGCACGGCAAAAGCTCCCGGCCTTTGGAGTTCACGCCAGGCGAGGGCGCCCGGAACTGCAAATTGATTCGGGCGAGGGCGCCCGGGCCTCCATTGCCGCCTGCTTCAAGCCAACAAGGCCTGCACCACTTCGCCGTAGACGTCGGTCAGGCGGAAGTCGCGGCCTTGATACGGGTACGTGAGTCGCTTGTGGTCGAAGCCCAACAGGTGCAGCACGGTGGCCTGAAAGTCGTGGACGTGGACCTTGTCGCGAGCCACCGAAAAACCCAACTCGTCGGTCTCGCCGTAAACGATGCCCGGCTTCGCGCCGCCGCCGGCCATGAACATCGTGAAGCAATCGGGGTAGTGATCGCGACCCAAGAGCTTGCTCGCCGCGGTGCGGCCTTCGCGGAACGGCGTGCGGCCGAACTCGCCGCCCCAGATCACCAGCGTGTCGTCGAGCAGCCCGCGGGCTTTGAGATCTTTGATGAGCGCCGCGACCGGCCGGTCCATCTTCTGGCAACGTTCGCGCAGCCCGTCGCCCAGCGCCGAGCCGGCGCTGGTGCCGTGAAAATCCCAGCCCCAATCGAAAAGCTGTACGAACCGCACGCCTTGCTCGGCCAGCCGCCGGGCCAGCAGGCAATTGCTGGCGAAGCTGCCGTCGCCGGGCTTGGCGCCGTAAGCTTCGAGCGTCTGCTCGCTCTCGCGTGAGATGTCCATCACCTCGGGCACGGCCAGTTGCATGCGGAAGGCCAGTTCGTACTGGGCGATGCGAGTCAGCGTTTCTTCGCTGCCCAATTCTTCGGCTTGCAACCGATTCAGTTCATTCAATGCGTCGAGGCTCGCGCGGCGCAGATTCTGGTCCATGCCGGCCGGATTGTTGACATACAGCACCGGCTCGCCTTGCGAGCGGCACTGCACGCCTTGAAACACCGACGGCAGAAAGCCGCTGCCCCACGCGCTTTTGCCCGCGCTGGGGTTCGAGCCGCCCGATACGAGCACGATGTAGCCCGGCAGGTTTTGGCTTTCCGAGCCGAGGCCGTAGACCGTCCAAGAACCGAGCGCGGGCCGGCCGATCCGCGGCGAGCCGGTGTGCAGCATCAGTTCGGCCGGGGCGTGATTGAACTGGTCGGTGTTCATCGAACGGATCACGGTCAGTTCGTCGATGACTTCGGTCAGGTGCGGAATCGCGTCCGACATCCAGACGCCGCTCTGGCCGTACCGGGCGAACTTGTGCGGCGTACCCATCAGCTTGGGCGTGCCGCTGGTGAAGGCGAAACGGCGGCCTTTGATGAAATCGTCGGGGCAAAGCTGGCCGTCGCGCTTCACCAATTCCGGCTTGTAGTCGAACAGGTCCAGGTGCGGCGGAGAGCCAGCCAGGTGCAGGTAGATGACGCGGCGGGCCTTGGGCGCGAAGTGCGGCGGCCGCACGGCCAAGGGATCGCTCGAAGCCGAAGTGGCGGCCGGGGCGTTTTCGCCCAACAGCGAACCGAGCGCCAAGCCGCCCAGCCCGACCTGGCAGTTCTTCAAGAAATGGCGCCGCGTGAGGGCTTGCGCCCGAGCCTGCCGCAGATTCATGACGCTATCTCCGTGCTAATGCTTCGTCCAGATTCAACAGCGTGTTGCCGACGACCGTCCAAGCGGCCAATTCGGCCACGTTCATCTCCGCCGGCGCCGGCCCCAGCGGTTCGGTCGCCATGCGAGTCGCCTGCGCCGCATCGGCCTGGAACCGCTGGATGGCCAGTTCATAAAGCCGCAACAACGGTTGCAGTTCCGCATCGCTGGGCGCCCGAGCCAGGCACAGGCGGAAGCCGTAAGCGGCGCGCTCGGGAGGGTTCGATCCGCCTTCGGCCACGATCCGCCGCGCCAGCGCCTGCGCGGCCTCGACATAGACCGGGTCGTTCATGGTGACCAAGGCTTGCAGCGGCGTGTTGGTGCGAATCCGCCGCATGGTGCAGACTTCGCGGCTGGTGGCGTCGAAGGTGGTCATCGAAGGGTAGGGCGTCGTGCGGCGCCAACTGGTGTACAACCCGCGGCGGAACTTATCTTCACCGGGGCTGGTCGTCCAATCGGTCGAGCCGCCGAACGCGGAAGCCAGCCCCAGATTCGGTCGCGGCGGCTGCACCGAAGGTCCGAACATTTTGCGGCTCAACAGCCCGCCGACGGCCAGCGCCTGGTCGCGCACCGTTTCGGCCGAAAGCCGGAACCGCGGCCCGCGGGCCAGCAAGCGATTGAATGGATCGCGCTGTTGCAGTTCGGGCGAAACCTTCGAGGCCTGGCGATACGTGGCCGAGGCGACGATCCGCCGCAACAGCCGCTTCATATCCCAGCCGTCGCGTTGGAATTCGAGCGCCAGGTAATCGAGCAACTGCGGGTGCGAGGGGTATTCGCCCTGGATGCCGAAATCTTCGCCGGTTTCCACCAGCCCGATGCCGAACAGTTGCTCCCAGTAGCGATTCACCAGCACGCGAGCGGTAAGCGGATTGCGCTCGTCGACGAGCCACTCCGCCAGTGTCAGGCGGTTGGGTTCTTTGCCCTCGGGCAGCGGATGAAAGGCCGCCGGCACGCCGGCCGAGACCTCGGCGCCGCGGTCGAGGAAATTGCCGCGAATCTGAATCTGCGTTTTGCGCCGCTTGTCGGCCGGCAGCTCGCGCATGATGGGCGTCGTCACGCCTTTGATGGCCGCGGCTTGCTTCTTCAAGCCGTCGATTTGCTTTTGCTCCGCCACGATCTCGGGCGAGTTTTCCTTGAGATACTTCGAACGCTCGGCCCGCTGCGCTTCGTTGAGCTCCGCGAGCGACTTGGGCACGGCCAGCGAGAGGTTCGGGTTCGGCGATTCGGCGACCGACTGCACGAACAAGGGGCGCCGGCCCTCATCGAGCAGCACCACGCGGAAGTTCTTGAGCCGCTCGCCCGTCCCGCCGTCGGTGCGATTCCAGACCACGACTTGCTCTAGCGCCGCGGGCGCTCCCAGGTCGACCTCCCACCAGGGATTGTCGGCCGGCGCGGTGTGCGTGGTCGACTTGGCTTTGAAGTAATCGCCGTCGGTGTTGCCGTCGATGGCCAATTCCGGCGGGCCGTCGTAAGCGACGCTGATTTGCGTGGCCTTGCCTTTGACCGCCAGGTTCTCGCCGCCGGCAATCGCCTGCACTTCGGCCAGCGACAACAGCACTTGCTTGCCGGGCAGTTCCACCCGCACGTAGCGCGCGGCGAACGGCCTCGCGGCCACGTCGACCTGGAGCGCCGCAATCTTCTCGGCCAAGGCCTTTTCGAGTTGAGCCGCCTGAGCCTGCAACTCGGTTCGCTTCTTTGCCAGTTCGGGCGAGATCTCTTCCAGCGTGGGCGCCTCGTCCATGCGGTCGGCGTCTTCGGTCTGGTTGAAGATGGCGAAAACTTCGAAATACTCTTCCTGCGTGATCGGGTCGTACTTGTGCGTATGGCACTGGGCGCAACCCATCGTCAGGCCCATCCAGACCTGCATCGTGGTGTTCACCCGATCGACGATCGCCGCATTGCGGAATTCTTCATCGTCGGTGCCCCCTTCGCTGTTGGTCATCGTGTTGCGATGAAACGCGGTGGCCAACCGTTGATCTTCGCTGGGCGAAGCGAGCATGTCGCCGGCCAGTTGATCGCGAGTGAACTCGTCGAAAGGCTGGTTGGCATTCAAGGCTCGGATCAGCCAATCGCGATATCGCCAGATCGTGCGCGGCGGATCCTGAGCATAGCCGGCCGAATCGGCGCAGCGAGCCAGGTCGAGCCAGACCGCCGCCCAACGCTCGCCGAATGCCGGCGAAGCCAAGAGCCGATCGACCAGCCGATCGTAGGCCAGCGGATCGGCGTCGTTGACAAATCGATCGACATCCTCCAATCCGGGCGGCAGGCCGACCAGATCAATCGACACGCGGCGAATCAGCACTTCGCGCTCCGCCTCGGGCGCCGGCTGCAATCCTTCGCGATCGAGCCGGGCCAGCACGAAGCGGTCGATGGCGTTGGCGGCCCGCTCGGGCTGCGAGATTTCCGGCGGCGAAATCGGCTGCGGCGGAACGAACGACCAGTGCGGCTTGTACTCGGCGCCTTCGGCGATCCAGCGCCCGAGCAAATCGATTTCGCCGGCGTTCAAGGCCCGGCCGCCGTCGGCCGGCGGCATGCGCTCGTCAAGATCGGCGCTGGCCACGCGGCGAAGCAGTTCGCTTTCGTCCGGTTTGCCGGGCACGATCGCCGCCTGGCCGCTTTCTAATGTGCGAACCGCGCCGTCGCGCAGATCGAGCTGCAACCCGGCTTGCAGCGTGTCTTTGTCCGGCCCGTGGCAGCGGAAGCAGTTCTTCGAGAGCAGCGGGCGAACGTCGCGGGCGAAATTGACCGGCTCGCTGGCCCGAATGATGGCGGCTTGCAGCCAGCCCAGCACGGCCAGCGCGCCTACGGCCGCCGCGAGGCGAAGGACCAACCCCGAAGAATGCGAGCGGTTCGAAGCAAACACGGGCTTCAAATCTCCTTGGCATGCCGCCCGTTGGTTCGGCCGGCTGCCGCCAGGCGGGATATTGCGGCGGGAGCGTTTATTGTAGCCTATCGGCAGACGGCCGACTACAGTTGGCTGCAAAACTCGGTCTCAACGCCCCCGTCGATATGTTGGCCAAGACTCGCATCGCCTGTGGAGTGATCTGCTGTCTGGCGTTGGCGCTATTGATTGCGCTGGGGCGAACTTCTCCGCCCGGAGGGCCGGGCGCCCTCGCCCGGCAAGAGGCTTCGACGGGCGAGGGCGCCC
>DATKRK010000217.1:0-11488 GCA_035532215.1 Pirellulales bacterium
ACACGCAGCTTCAGATCATGGCCGCCATCGCCCGACTCGGGCGCGAACCCCGTTTGCTCAGCGAGATTCAGCAAGCCAAAACGCCGACTGCACTGCTCGCGGCATTGCGCGTCGCCGACGCCCAGACGCCTTCGGGCAAGCCCGGCTGACGCAGTTGGGCGTCGCTCATCTGCACGTAAGCGCCAGCCGCCGGACAGGGCGCCGCAAGAAAAGAAGAAAATACCCGCACGGGGAGTCGAACCCCGGTTACTGGGCTGAGAACCCAGCGTCCTAGGCCACTAGACGATGCGGGCGGGACGAGCGACTTCAGGCTGTCTAAAACGGCTAAATCGGCTCGCAAAACCGAAGAATATAAAGAATTACCCGACGATCGCCCGGCTGTCAACCGCTGCGGCGCGTCGAGGCGCAAATCGAATTCCGATTGTCGCCATTGTTCGAGCATGGCTGCGTTTTCGCGGCTCATGGCGCGATGCATGATGCCGCGTCTACGTTCCAGCAATTCATTCGAACTTGTAGGGCATTTCGACCTGCCGGCGGATAGAATAGCAATCGTTCACGTCTGCAAAAGAATTCTTCGCGATCGACAAGCGAGGCGCTGAAATGGCAGGACGTCGAGTGCCGTTGGCTGATCGGTTCCTTCGGGCGGGCAATACCTTGGTAATCGCTCGGCATTCCTCCGCCCGCGCCTGCCGCCGCGGCTTCTCGCTGAAGGAACTGCTCGCTGTGGTGGGCGTGATTGGCCTTGCGCTCGCGTTGCTCTTGCCGGCCATTCAAGCGTCTCGCGAGGCCAATCGTCGCATGCAATGCACGAACAACCTCAAGCAGATCGGCCTGGGGCTACAGAACTACAACGACGTCTATAAATGCTTCCCGGCCGACGCCGTTTGGGGCAACGGCGACGTGAAGTCGGGGCCGTTGACGCCCGAGGCGCCTTATCACTTTCCGTGGTCCGTCGCGATCTTAGGTTTTATCGAGGCGAGGCCGATTTATGGCGTGATCGACCGCGGGAGACCAAACATGGCGGACCCCAAAAACGCGACGATCTACACGGGCCAGTATTCAACCGCGACTCCGCCGGTATACGGCCGCGGAGCTTTCAAGCAATTGCACTCGCAGCAAATCCCCTGCTTCCGCTGCCCATCGGACACCACCTTCCAAGGCCCCGGCGACATGCCGATGAACATGATGTGGACCAACTACGCGGCCAGCGAAGGGGTGGGCTACTTTCCGGCTGTGCAGCTTGGCGGCAATACCCAGCCGCCGCAAAGCTCGGCGCCGGCGGAGTACAAAGGCATCTTCGCCTTCGGCGAGTTCACCACGTTCGCCAGCATCAAAGACGGCAGCTTGAACACGATCGCCTGCGCCGAAGTGACGGCGGGCGGCGTTTGTGATCGATTCGCGAAGGAGTCAGCCCGATGGGTGACGCCGCAAACGACGCCAGTCGTGGGTTACAAGCCCGAGCTTAAAGCGCCGTCATGGTTCGTCGAGATCGACGGCACTCCGCCGGACTCGCCGCCTGTCGGCGGCGCTGGCAAGCCGCGCTCGCTGTTAATGACCAGTCTCAATCCGCCAACGCGGGCGCCGATGGTCTTTCGCGCATTGTGGGTGGCCTTGACGAATTCGGTGACCGGCGGCGCCCCGTGCGCCGGCGGCGACTTTTTCAGCGGCACGCTGGGCGGGCCGTGCGGAAACGGCGGCTTCGAATTGCAGAGCAAAGGAACCGCCGGGGCCGCTCCCCTTTACGGCGTCGCGCCAACCTACAACGCCCTCTATCCGCCCAACTCCGATTGGCCTGGCCCCGACAGCCGTCATCCAGGCGCTGTCATTGCCGTCTTCGGCGACGGGCATACGGAGGCGATTGCCGAAGATATCAGTTACAGGGTTTGGGCGATGATTCATACCAAAGCCGGCGCCGAGTGGATTCCGGGGGAGATTAGGCGCGACGGCGATCAAATAGCGAGGTGCTGAAATGGCGGTCAATCAAATTCCATGGGCTGTTCGCTTCCGTCGGGCGGGCAATACTTTTGCGAGCGCTCGACATTCCCGCACAATTGTCTGCCGCCGCGGCTTTACGCTGACAGAACTGCTTGTGGTGATCGGCGTGATCTGTCTGCTGCTCGCCATGCTGCTGCCCGCGTTGCAGTCGGCTCGTACGCCGGCTCGGCGTTCTCAATGCACGAACAATCTGAAGCAGATCGGCCTGGGGCTGCAAAACTACAACGACGTCTTCAAGTGTTTCCCAGCCGATGCGATTTGGGGAAATGGGTACGCCTCGACGGGCAATCTGGTCGTACCCGAGCCGCCTTACCACTATCCGTGGTCGGTCGCCATTTTAGGGTTCATCGAACAGTACCCACTGTACAAAGCGATCGACAAGCAGATTCCGATCATGATGAACCCGGACAGCAACGAGTACACGGGCCAGGTATCGACGGCGACTCCGCCGGCGTACGGTATGGCGGGGTTCATGGCTCTGCACTCGCAGCAAATTCCGGCCTTCAAATGCCCGACGGACAACACGTTCAATGGCCCTGGCGAGATGCCGATGAACATGATGTGGACCAACTACGCTGCGAGCGAAGGGGTAGGCTATTTTCCGGCGGTGCAGCCGGACGGCGATACCCAGGCGCCGCAGAGTTCGGCCCCCGACGAATACAAAGGCATCTTCGCCTTTGGCGAGTTCACCACATTCGCCGGCATCCGCGACGGCAGTTCGAACACGATCGCCTGCGCCGAAGTGACGGCGGGCAGCGTCTGCAACCAGTTCGCAAAGCAGTCGGGCGAGCAGGTGATTTCGCAGTCGACGCCGATCATCAGCTATCGCGGCGACCTTCCCCTCCCGCCGAAGTGGACGGTTGGGGCCACCGGAAAACCGCCCGGCTTCCCGCTCGTCGGCGGCACGGGCAAACCGCGCTCGCAACTTTACACGAATGCAAGCCCGCAAACGAAGGCGCCGATGGTGTTCCGCGCGCTGATGGTTGCTCTCACGAACTCCGTGACCGGCGGCGCGCCCTGCGCCGGCGGCGATTTCTTCAGCGGCGCCTTGGGCGGGCCGTGCGGCGGCGGCGGGTTCGAGTTGAAAAGCGCGGGCGCGAGCGGAAAGGCCCCGCTGTATGGCGTCGCGCCGACCTACAACGCACTCTATCCGCCCAATTCCGATTGGTCCGGGCCCGACAGCAATCATCCGGGCGCCGTCATCGCTGTCTTTGGCGACGGACATACGCAGACGATCCAACAGAATATCGACTACGCGACCTGGGCGGCGCTGAATACGAAAGCCGGTCAGGAAAAGCTGAACGGCAACGATTAACCGCCGTCGCGCTTCGGGCCGCAAGCGGGCGCGAATCGGCGCGGCGCCGCGTAGGCACAGATCTTTAGGTTCATCCGGATTCAGGGCGCCTTTTCTGCAGGTTATTGGCGCCTCGGAAATTCGGGGTTGGATTTTTCGAGGCATGACTCCGATGTCCAAAGGCCAGGAAGAAAACGCCCTCCGGCGAAGGTTGCCGCCGGCGGCCTGAAGCGCCTTTGGCGCATCGGAGGCCCAACTGCTGCAGTTACCTTTGGACATCGGAGTCATGCCTTGGAAAATCCATCGCTGGCCCATCCGCAGCGTCCAGATGCCGGATGAATCGAATCCGATTGGGATATCACCCCCGCGGTTTCGAACTTGCAATCAACCTCGGCAATAGCGACAATCGATAGCTGTAAGGACTCGGCTGCAAACCGGGCGCCTCGCACCCCGCCGCCCCGACCGCGAGGGCAACCCGACCTCCCAAGGATCCTGCCATGCAACGGATGTTCGGCTTGGCTTCTCAACTGGCGATCGCCGCCTGTCTGGCCGCACTGCTTCAAACGCGACTGGCCGCGGCCGCCGAGAATTTGCCCGCCGGCGCGGCCGAGAGCGAGATCGGCTATGAAAAGCAAATTCGGCCGATCCTCAAGGCCCATTGCTTTCACTGCCACGGCGAAGGCGACGAACTGCAAGGGCAGCTCGACTTGCGCTTGCGGCGACTGATCGCCAAGGGGGGCGATTCGGGGCCGGCGATCGTGGCCGGCGATGCCGAGGCGAGCCTGCTCTACCGGCGGATCAAGCTGGGCGAAATGCCGCCGGGCGATAAGAAGGCGCCGCCCGAGCAGTTGGAAACGATCCGCGCCTGGATCGCCGCCGGCGCCAAGACCGCGCGGCCCGAGCCGGAGCAGATCACGGCCGAGACGATCCTGCCCGAGGAGCGCGAGTTCTGGTGCTTCCAGCCGGTGCTGCGGCCCGACCTTCCGCAGGTCCGCCAAGCCGACCGCGTGCGGACGCCGGTCGATGCCTTCGTGGCCGCGAAGCTCGAAGCCGCCGGGTTGGCTTTCTCGCCCGAGGCCGACAAGCGGACGCTGATCCGCCGGGCGACGTACGACCTGCTCGGTCTGCCGCCGACGCCCGCAGAGGTCGATGCCTTTCTGGCCGACGCGGCGCCGGACGCTTACGAGCGGCTCGTCGATCGCCTGCTCGAATCGCCGCACTACGGCGAACGCTGGGGCCGGCACTGGCTCGACGTGGCCGGCTACGCCGATTCCGACGGCTACACGACGCAGGATCCGGAGCGCAAGTACGCTTATAAGTATCGCGACTACGTGATTCGCGCCTTCAACGAGGACAAGCCGTTCGACCAATTCATTCAAGAGCAACTGGCCGGCGATGAAATGCTCCAGCCGCCTTACAAGGAAATGCAGCCGGCGGAAATCGACAAGCTCGTCGCCACCGGCTACTTGCGGATGTCGCCCGACGGCACCGGCACGGGCGGCGTTGATCAAGACATCGCCCGCAACCAGGTGGTGGCCGATACGCTCAAGATCGTTTCGACCTCGCTCATGGGGCTGACGGTCGGCTGTGCCCAGTGCCACAACCACCGCTACGATCCGATTCCGCAGGCCGACTATTATCGTCTGCGCGCGATTTTCGAACCGGCCTACGACTGGAAGAGTTGGCGTCCGCCGCAAGCCCGGCTCGTTTCGCTCTACACCGACGCCGATCGGGCGCAGGCCGCGGCGATCGAGGCCGAGGCGGCGAAGATCGACGCCGAGCGCACGCAGAAGCAGAACGAGTACATCGCCCGCACCTACGAAAGCGAATTAGCGAAGCTGCCCGCCGAAATTCGCGACGCCGTGCGAGCGGCGCACGACGCTCCGGAAATGACTCGCACGCCCGAACAGCGCGAGTTGCTCAAGGCGCACCCGAGCGTGAACGTGACGGCGGGCTCGCTATATCTCTATGATCGCAAGGCGGCCGACGATCTGAAGCAATACGCCGAACGTGCCTCGGCCGAGCGGGCCAAGAAGCCCGTCGAAGATTTCGTCCAAGCGTTGACCGAGCCGCCGGGCCACGCACCGGCCACCTATGTCTTCTACCGCGGCGATATCGCCCAGCCCAAGCAAACCGTGACGCCGGGCGAGTTGACCGTGCTCGACGCGCTGCGGCCGACGGAGATTGCCCCTGACGACCCGGCCGTTGCGACGACAGGCCGGCGGCTGGCCTTCGCCAAGCGGCTGACCGACGGCTCGCACCCGCTCACGGCCCGCGTGTTGGTGAATCAGGTTTGGCTGCACCATTTTGGCCGCGGCATTGTCAACACGCCGGGCGATTTCGGTTTTCTTGGCGAGCGGCCGACGCACCCGGAATTGCTCGACTGGCTGGCCAGCGATTTCGTGGCCGGCGGCTGGAAGCTCAAGCGGCTGCACAAGCTGTTGATGACCTCGACAGTCTATCGCCAGGTCTCGCGCCGCGAGCCGCAGGCCGATGCCGCCGATCCCGACGATCGGCTCTATGGGCGGATGCCGGTGCGGCGGTTGGAGGCCGAGGCTTTCCGCGATGCGATCATCGCCGTCTCGGGCAAGCTGAATGACAAGATGTTCGGCCCGGCGGTGCCGGTGATGGAGGACGAAGTCGGGCAGATCGTGGTCGGCATCGAAAGCCTCAACGGCGAGAACCGTCCCGACAAGGTGATCCCGCTGAACGGCGAAGAGTTCCGCCGCAGCGTCTACGTGCAGGTCCGCCGCAGCCGGCCGCTGGCGGTGCTCGACACGTTCGACCTGCCGGCGATGGAGCCGAACTGCGACCGACGCAACGCCTCGACCGTCGCCCCGCAGTCGCTGCTGCTGATGAACAGCGAGTTCGTCGTGACCCACGCCGGGTATCTCGCCGAGCGACTGCAAAAAGAAGCCGGCGAAGACGCCAAGGCGCAAATCATTCGCGGCTGGCGTCTGGCCTTCGCCGCCGAGCCGAGCGAAGCCGAGTTGGCTGCGGCGATTGAATTCGTCGCCGCGCAGACCGAACATTTTCAAAAGAATCCGCCCGCCGGCGAAAAAGACAAACAACCCGACCCCAAGCAACTTGCGCTGGCCAGTTGGTGCCAGGCGCTGCTGAGCGCGAATCGGTTTCTGTATGTTGACTGAAAACGTAACTTATACGGCCTTAGCTCCTTCACAGACTGCAACCGCGGTCAAGCGCGTTCCATTGAAGGAACTCACGCGGAGGCGCGGAGAAGAGTATGAAAGGGAAAACCTCTCCGCGGCTCCGCGCCTCCGCGTGAGCCCACGCCTCGCATTTGAATTCATTAGGTGTTCGCGATCATCCGAGAAGGCAATTGGCTATGGAACGATTTACAAAATCCACGGTGAATTCGATTTCCAGCCGCCGCCATTTCCTGGCGACCAATGCGCTCGGTATCGGCTCCGTCGCGCTCGCGTGGCTGCTGAAGCAAGAGAAACTGCTCGCCGCTCCCGAGCGGCCGGAGTTGGAGCCGCAGAAGTTCGACTTACTGCCGAAAAAGCCGCAGTTCGAGCCGCGGGCCAGGGCGATGATTTCGCTGTTCATGCAAGGCGGCCCGAGCCATCTCGATCTGCTAGATCCAAAGCCGGAGCTGAATCGGCTCGACGGCTCGACTTTTCCGGGCGAGATCAAGTACGACAACGCCGCCCAGGCCAGCGCCAAGCTGCTCGGCTGCCCGTGGAAGTTCGCCAAATACGGCCAGAGCGGAACCGATGTCTCGGAACTGCTGCCGCACCTGGCCGAGATCGTCGACGATATCACGGTGATTCGCTCGATGCAGACCGGCGTGAGCAATCACGGCCAGTCGATCTTCGCCATGAACACCGGCCGCCCGACCGCCGGCCGGCCCACGCTCGGCAGTTGGATGACCTACGGGCTCGGTTCCGAAAGCCAGGATCTGCCGGCCTTCGTCGCGTTGACCGATCCCGACGGGTTGCCGGTCGAAGGCGTGCAGAACTGGACGAACGGCTGGCTGCCGTCGCTCTATCAAGGCACGGTGATCCGCCCGCGCGAGCCGCGAATTTTGAATCTCGATCCGCCGCCGCACCTCAAGGGCGAGGCCCAGCGCCGCTACTTGAGCTATCTGGAAGGCCTGAATCGTCGCGATTTCGAGCAGCATCCGGGCGAGCACGATTTGGAAGCCCGCATCGCCAGCTACGAATTGGCAGCCAAGATGCAAACGGCCGCCAAAGAAGCGGTCGATATCAGCGGCGAGAGTGAAGCCACCAAGCAGCTTTACGGGCTCGACGATCCGGCGACGCAAGACTACGGCACTCGCTGCCTGATCGCCCGGCGGCTGGTCGAGCGCGGCGTGCGGTTCGTGCAGATTTTTACGCGGTATCAATTCTGGGACCATCACGGCAGCATCCGCACGGCGCTGCCGGCCTCGTGCAAGAAGACCGACCAGCCCGCCGCGGCGCTGGTCAAGGATCTCAAGAGCCGCGGACTGCTCGATACGACGCTCGTTCACTGGGGCGGCGAGATGGGCCGCTTGCCGGTGATCCAGAACGACGCCGGCCCAGCCAGCGTCGGCCGCGACCACAACACCTACGGCTTCAGCATGTGGCTGGCCGGCGGCGGCGTGAAGGGCGGCTGCGTCTACGGCAAGACCGACGAATTCGGGCACAAGGCTGTCGAAAACGTCGTCACCCACAGCGACTACCACGCCACGCTGTTGCACCTGTTCGGTCTCGACCGCGAGCAGCTCATCTATCGCCGCAACGGCCTGGCGCAGTCGCTCATCGACAACCAGCAGTGCCGGGTGGTGAAAGAAATCCTGGCGTAATCGCTCGGCGGAGAAGCGACGAGTTCGGGCACAAGTCCGTCGCTTGAAACCTGGAAATGCCCGGCGACGGCGGTTATCGTAAGAATGCGCCGGACGGGCCGATTCCGCCGTTTGTTCCACGGACCGCACCATGTTGCAACGCAATGACTTCGACATCCGTTTCCTTCGCCTCGCGAACATTCGGCTGAGCTTGCCGATCGTGTTCGCCAGCTTGCTCTGCTGCGGCATGTTCGCGCTTCGTGCGTTTGCCGCCGAGCCTCAATCGCCGCCTCGCGAAGTGCAACGCACCGCGCTGCGGCAGATGCGCAGTTCGAAGGCCAAACTGCGCGTGGAGGGCGTGGCCAGGCTCGAAGAATATCCGACCGCCGATGCGGCGAGGCTCCTGAGCAAGCACGGCCTGACCAGCCCGTTCGAGGACGTGCGGCACGCCTCGTATCGCACGTTGCTGGGCGAGGTCGACCGGCAAGAAGTCTGCGAAGTGCTGGCCGCCAACGTCGAAAAATCGCTGCGGAAGAGCGCGGCGGAGCCGGCCGTGTGCGGTATGCTGGGCGTGTTGCTGGCCTCGGAATTGGAGCCGGTTCAAGAGCAGACCGCCAAGCTGCTCGCCCTGGCGGCCCGGCAGCCCGGCGCCGGCTGGGAGGTGCTGACCGCTCTGGCCGACGAATTGGGGTCGGAAGGCGGCGCCCGCAGCGTCAAATCGCTCGTCACGCTCTCCGAGCAACCGCTGTTCGGCCAAATCTTCGCCGCGCGGCGCGCCGTCGTTCAGGCTCTGACGCGCATCGAGAGCCCCGAGGCGATCGACGCGCTGATCGCCATCTTAAGCCGAGTGCAAGGCGAAGTGCGGGGTGACATCGCCAAGCATCTCACCGCCGTCACCGGGCAGCCGCACGCGCTCGACGCCAACCGCTGGAGTTCGTGGTGGAAGGCGAACCGCGAGAAGTACGCGTCGCGCTCGTTGCGTCCGCAGTCGGCTTACGGACCGCTGCGCGCCGCGGCGCCGTCGCACTATTACGGGCTGCCAATCTATGCGCAGAGCGTCGTGTTCGTGCTCGACACGTCGGGCAGCATGAGCGGCCTGCGGCTGGCCGCCGCCGAGCGCGAGCTGTTGCAGGCCATCGCTTCGCTGCCCGCCGGCGTGGCGTTCAACGTGCTGGCGTTCAACACCGGCGTCATTCCTTGGCAAGCGCAAATGGCGCCGGCCACGCCGCAGGCCAAGGCCGAAGCCGCTGCGTTCGTCATGTTGCAACAAGCCTCGGGCGCCACTTGGAGCTTCGAGGCGTTGGAGGCGGCGCTGCTCTTCGACGCCGAAGCAATTTACTTTCTGACCGACGGCGAGCCGTCCGGCGGCACGAACCCGAATCCGATCGCCATCGTCGCCATGCTCACGCAGCAGAACAGGTCGCGTCGTGTGACGATCAACACGATCGGCGTGGGCGTCGGCATCCCCGGCTCGCCGTTCGATCTCTTTTTGGGCTCGCTCGCCTCGCTGAATTACGGCGAATATCGCCGGGTCGATCAGTAAGGTCGGTTCGTCCGGTTGTCGCGTACTTTTTCCTAAGTCGCGGCCGCGGCAAACGTTCTGCGTTGGATTTTTCAAGGAATGGCTCCGATGTCCAAAGGCGGCCGGACTTACGTAGCGGTACGCAAGAATCGGATGAACCGTAACGTCGACGGAATCGCTTCGGCGGCGCCCTGCCAACGCCCCGTGGTAGTCATACCATTTGATGCTCTGTCAAGAAAAAAATCAGTGCGATCGGGGACGCATCTTCGCCAGGTCTGCCGGTAATGATTGCCACCAGCTTTAGCTGGTGGTCGCTGTCTCCCAAAAACTCTTTTTCCAGCCGGCTTTAGCCGGCTTTTCTGGGGCATCGGCAGCCGGCTCAAGCCGGCTTACAACAAATCATCTTGGAGGCTCTAACCACCAGCTAAAGCTGGTGGCAAACAATCCACGCACTTTTTCTTTACGCAGTCTCAAACGGTATCACTACGCGGCGCGTGCCGAGCTTGCGTTCGGGCGCCGTTGCGGCGATACTAGACTTAACCCTTGCCGTCCAAATGTTCAGGAGATTTTTCATGAGCACCCCTGCCGGCGACGCCACGACGCGTCGCGAATTCGTCATGCAATCCGGCCGAGCGGCCGCAGCCACGGCCCTGTTGAGCATGGCCGTGCCGCGAGTTCACGCCGCCGAAGACAATACGATCCGCGTCGCGCTGGTGGGCTGTGGCGGCCGCGGCACCGGCGCCGCGGCCAATGCTCTGTCGACCAAGCAGGGGCCGACCAAGCTGGTGGCCATGGCCGACGTGTTCACCGGGAAACTGCAATCGAGCCACAAGAACCTCTCCGAAAAATTCGGCGAGCAGGTCGACGTCCCGTCCGAGCGCCAGTTCATCGGCTTCGACGGCTACCAGCGGGCGATGGAATGCCTGCGGCCGGGCGACGTGGCCATTTTCGCCACCCCGCCGGGCTTTCGCTGGGTCCACTTCGGCCACGCCATCGAAAAGGGCATCAACGTTTTCATGGAAAAGCCGACCACGGTCGACGGCCCCAGCACGCGGAAAATGCTGAAGCTGGCCGAAGCCTCGGTCGCCAAGAACCTGAAGGTCGGCGTGGGCCTGATGTGCCGACACTGCCAGGCCCGCCAGGAACTGCACGACCGCATCAAGTCGGGCGAGATCGGCGACATCCTCTTGCTGCGGGCCTATCGCATGCAAGGCCCGGTCGGTTCGGCCTTCGTCGAGCCGCCGACCGGCGACATGAGCGAACTGCTGTACCAGATCAAGAATTTCCACGGCTTCCTCTGGGCCAGCGGCGGCGCCTACAGCGACTTCTTGATCCACAACATCGACGAGAGCTGCTGGATGAAAGACGCCTGGCCGGTGAAGGCCCAAGGCAACGGCGGCCGGCACTATCGCGAAAACTACATCGACCAGAACTTCGACCACTACTCGGTCGAGTACACCTTCGCCGACGGCTCGAAGCTGGAGTTGAACGGCCGCAACATCCCCGGCTGCCACGACGAGTTCGCCAGCTACGCCCACGGCACGAAGGGGCTGGGCGTGATCTCCACCGCCTCGCACCATCCGGCCAAGTGCCGCACCTACAGCGGGCAAACCCTCGACAGCAACAAGATGACCTGGGCCTTCCCTCAGCCCGAGCCCGATCCGTACCAGCTCGAATGGGAGCACCTGATGGCGGCCATCCGCAGCGACACGCCTTACAACGAGGCCAAGCGCGGCGCCGAGGCTAGCCTGGTCACGTCGATGGGCCGCATGGCCTGCCACACCGGGCAGGTGATCACCTACGAGCAGATCCTGAACCACGACCAGGAATTCGCTCCGACGATCGACAAGCTCACGATGGACTCGCCCGCTCCGCTCGCCATGCTGCC
>DATKRK010000218.1:0-18012 GCA_035532215.1 Pirellulales bacterium
CCGTCGCAGCCGTTCGCTCCACGCCCGCCGCTTCGCGCCATCCACGCTTCGTGCCATCGATCCCTCCCTTGCAAAAAGTCCGTGCCCGCAAACTCTGCAAGTTACCGGGGGCGTCAACTATGGCCGTGGAGTACGGTTACGCACTTTCGCTGCTGGGCGGCGATGCTTTCCTCCCGCTGCAAGTCGGAGCTGTAGCGGGCGTAACTCGCGCCCCGGTCGCCGCCGGGAGTCGGCTTTCCATTTCCCTTGCCGTTCCGCGCCCGCGACGCCGCGCACGCCATCGCCGTACTGGAAACGAGCGTCGCCTGCCCCGCCGCCGTAACGCGCTCGGTCGAGCGGCTGCCGAGCTGCGAGGGTTGAGAGGCCGTGATTTGGCGGTCTTGGTTTTGTACTGAAACTGTGCTGAAACCAATGCCAAACAACCCCCAAACAACAGCCAAAGACCCCAAGCAGCCAAAGAAACCTAAGTCGGTTGCGTTTCAGGGCTTGAATCGCATCTGGCTGCCAGATAATGAGATGCAAAAAGGCGCGGGCGATAATCCCGTGCCCTCCACTTCTTTGAAATCGCCGTCGGCCGAACAGGTCAACGGCCTTCGCGGGTTAAACGCCGCGGGCGTTCGTCGGATCAGATCAATGAGGGGCACGCTGCTGCTGTGTACCGTGGCTACTTTCCGCGGCAGCTACTTGGCACTGTCTGCGGCCGCCGGCAGCCCCTTGGGACGCAGCGACGATAAGTAGGCCGCCAGGGCGCTCATCTCGGCGGGGCTGATCTGCTTGCCGTAGGCGGGCATGTTGCCGCCGCCGGGCGTGCCGTTGCTGACCTGGTCGATCAGTTGGTCTCGCGTCAGCCGGGCGCCGACGCGAGTCAGATCGGGCCCGCGGCGGCCGCCGAGGCCGTCCAGGGCATGGCAGTTGCGGCAGCTCTTGTTTTGCAACACCGCGGCGCCTGCGAGTTCGAGCGGCGAACGAGATTCGACCAGATGCACCGGTATCGCATCGCCGCTCCAGGCTGTCATCTTGGGCGACCACGGCGCGGTGACGCCTTCGTAGGTCAACGCGCCGAACACGGCGTAGATGACGATCACCGCCAGCACCGCGACCGGCCGCCGGCTCGGCGCCCGCTCGCCCCGATTGCTGACGAACGGCACGAGCAGCAGCGCGATGATGAGCAGCACGGGGAACACCAAAATGATGAACGTCTCGGCCTCGGGCGGGCTGAGCGAGAGCAAGGCGAACAGCCACAGGAAGGGCCATTCGGGCCGCGGATTGGCGCCGCCCAGCGTCGGGTCGGGCGGTTCGCTCGGTCCCTTGGGGCCAAGCACCGCGGCCAAGGCCACGACGACGATCACCGCCAGGGCCGAAAACAGCAAGTCCTTCAGCAGCGCGTCGCCTAAGAACGGCACGCCCCGTTTCAACTCTTCCTCGTACTCGGCGTGATACGTCTGCGGATCGACCTTGCGTCCCGGCGCCGGCGGGGCGCTGACGCCGCACTTCAGCACCAGCCACAGGTGTACGGCCAGGGCGCCCAAGAGCGCGCCCGGAATGACGAACACGTGCAAGGCGAAGAAACGGCTCAGCGAATCGCCGCCGATCACCTCTCCGCCCAACAGCAGCCGCACCACGTGCGGCCCGATGCCGGGCGTGCGGCCGGCCATCGAGCCGCCGACGGCCAGGCCCCAATAAGCGTCGGGGTCCCAGCGCAGGATCTGCCCTGTGAAGAACATGCCCAGCGTACACAACAGCAACGCCACGCCCGCGCACCAGGTCAGCTCGCGCGGATACTTGTAGGCGCCGTGCAGGAAGACCTGCGTCATGTGGGCCAGCACCATCACGACCATGCCCGAGCCGGCGTAATAGTGCAGCGCCCGCAGGAACCAGCCCAGCGGCTGCTCGTAATTCAGCCACAGCAAGCTTTCGTAGGCGTTGTCGGCCGAAGGCACGTAGACCAGCGCCAGACCGATTCCGGTGAGAATCTGCAAGGCGAGCAGCGTCATCGAGGCGCTGCCGAACACGTACCACCAGCCCATCGGTCCCGCGGCGCCGCGTGGAATCGGGTGCGTGAGCGCGGGCAGCAGCGTGGCGCTGAAGCTCAACCGCACGTCGAACCAACGGCCCAGCGATTTCAGGACATTTTTCATGGCGGCGTGTTAGGCGGGCTCGGTGAGCGTGTCTTGCAAAGTCGGATAATGGGGCGCCTGGACTTCGAGCCGGCCGTCGCGCACGCGCCAGAGGCAGTGATATAATCCTCGCGGCGGCGGCCCCGCGGCCCGCTGGCCATCGGCGTAATACACGCCGCCGTGGCAGGGGCACATGAACAAGCCCGATTGCGAAAACCATGAAACCGGGCAGCCCAGATGCGCACAGTTGACGGCCAGCACCAGAAACTTCGGCTGGCCGTCGGGCCCCTGACCTTCGTTGCGGACGTAGACGCTCGTGCGCGAGACCATGCCGTCCCACGGCTGGCGAAGCGGATTGTCGAACGTCACCTGTCGCGTTTCGCCGACCGGGAAAGCGTGCAGCGAATCGAGCGCGGCCCACTTCACCTCGCGTCTGCGGCGGCCGAGCAGATAATCGACGAACGGAACGGCCACGGCCAGCGAGGCGACGACGCTCATCACGCCGGTCAAGAGGCGAAAGAAGCCGCGGCGGCCGGGTTCCGGAGAGACGGGCGAAGGTAAGCTGCCGGCGGCTTCGTGTATTTCGTGCATGGTGCGGTTACTCCTGCGATGGTTCGGGCGGCGCGTTCGAACCGGGCGTTTCGTGGGCGGGCTGGATCGCGTCGCGGCGCCGCCATTCGGCGAGCAGGGCGACCAGGTCGCTCACGTCGCGCGACGTGAGAGGCTCGAAGTCGGCGCCGCGACCGTGCCTTTCGCCGTGGTTCGGCATGCCGAGATCCGCCCGGCCGGTGATGATGATCCGCCGCAAGGCCCGATCGCTGATAAGCTGCAAAAACTCGGGCGAATCGATCGCCCCGGCCACGTGGCCGCCTTCGCCTTGGTCGCCGTGGCATTCGGCGCAGGCGCGGGCGAAGAGGCGCCGGCCGCGATGGGCGTCGGCGTCGCTCTGTTCGTCTGCCGGCGTCGAGTACGGCGGCGGCTTGTGGCTCGACGGCTCTTTCGTTTTCCAGCGCGGCTTGATGCCGGCGGCCAAGATTTGCACCTGTTCGTCGGTTAGCGGGCCGCCGCTGCGATGAGCGAAGGCCGGCATCGACGTGCCGCGGCGACCGACGGCGACCGTCAGCAAGAGCTCGTCGTCGGGGACGATCGCCAGGAAGAGCCGATCGTTCAGCGGCGGGGCCGGGCCGAGTTTGCCGTCGGCGCCGTGGCAGCCGGCGCAGTGGCGAGCGTAGAGCATGTCGAAATCAGCGACCTGGTTCTCCGGCGTCGGGCGGCTGGCGCGATCGGGCTTGCCGGGGAGATCGCAACCGAGGGCTAAGACAATCAGAAGCAACGCCCAGGACCGGCGCGCAATAATCGCCTGGCGGGGCTGGCCGCGTCGGAGATCGTCTGGTCTTGGGGCTGCGTCAAGCATGTTCCATCGTGCTCTGATTCACTCCTCTCCGCTACCGGCTGGCGCGATGTGGACCATCTCGGAACGCACAACGACCATCGCGGCCGCCACGCCGAAGATGAACTGCGACAAGACGAACCAGGGCCAGTCGACGCGCTGCTGCAAGGCCGGATTGACCACGCCCATCAGGCCGTAACTGCTCGCCATCCACAACAGCGGCATCACCAGCCCGCCCCAGGCCAGCGACGCCGGGATCGTCCAGAGCCTCGGCAACACGATTCCGTAGGCCGCGCCAAACGCCGCCGAAAGCACGACGTGCATGGCCAGAGCTATGACCAGCCAGTCGGCGTGAAACTGCTCCAACTCCTTAAGCGGCAATTCGGCCATGCCGGGCGAAACCATGGCGGCCAGGAGATTCGCCGGATACCAGACGCCATGATGCGCCGACAAGCTCCACAGGATCGCCGGCGTCGGCATCACCAGCCCGCCGATCAGGCCGCCTTTCAACCCTGCGACCGTCGGGCTGCGATCGTGAAGCGCCAGCACGACCGCGGCCGACACGACGCCGTAAAGAAACTGCGAAACGACGAACCAAGGCCAACTGATGTCGGCTGAGACGATCGGATTCACCAGCCGCAACATGCTGAAGCTGACGCCCGTCCACAACAGCGGCATCAGCAGTCCGCCCCAGGCCAGCGGCTTGGGCAATTCGGGCAAGGTCGGCATCAACACGCCGTAAACCAGGCCCGCGATCAGGCTGACGACGACGTGAGTCAGGATGGCGAAGACCAGCAGCGTCGCGTTGAACTTTTCCAGCTCTGCGACTGTCATGTCTCCGACGCCCGGCAGCGCCATGCCGGCCAGCAAGTTGACCGGATACCACAGCCCGTGCCCGCTTAACACGCCATAGGTCAAGGCCGGCAGCGGCATCACGAGCCCGCCGACAAGGCCCCCTTTGACGCCGGCCGAAATCGGATGAACTTGTTCCGGCAGCCGCAGTCGATAGCCGGGCATGCCCGCCGCCAGCCGCTTGACCCGTTCGGGCTGGGCCACGATCGGGGCGGGCCTTGCCGATTCGTCGACGGGTTCGTGCAGATGCCCGCGGCCAGGCAGCAGGCAGGCGATCCAGCGGCCCAGACCGATCGCGAATACGACGCCGCCCACGATGCTGAGCGAGCGGTTCGTCGCCAGGCCGGCGGCGGCCAGCGCCAGGCCAAGACACAAAACCATCGGCGCGGCCGTCGGCGCCGGCAATTCGACCGTCGGGCGGGCGGATTCACCGGCGGCGTGCTCAAGTTCGTCGGCCATCAGCGTCCCGCCACATAGACCACGGTGAACACGACCACCCACACGCCATCGACGAAATGCCAGTACCAACCCGTCAGTTCGGCGGCCTGTTTGTTTTGCCCATTCACGGCGCGGCGCGCGGCCAGGGCCAGCACGACGAGCATCGCAATCACGCCGACCGTCACGTGCAAACCGTGAAAGCCGACCAGCGTGTAATACGTCGTGCCGAACAAGTTGCGGCTGATCGTCAGGCCATGACGCTCGATCAGCTCGCGCCATTCATAGCCGGTTCCGGCGAGAAAGGCGACGCCCAGGGCGATCGTCGCCAGCCACCAGAGATAAAACCTGCTTTGCCGGCCGTGGGCGAGCGAATGCGTCGCCATGTGGACGGTCCCACTGCTCGACAGCAGGCAGGCGGTCGTGACGATCACCAGCGGGAGCGAGAGGGCTTCGCTGGGTGCCGGGCCGACCTTGTCTTTGCCCATGAAGCTGATGTACGCCACGACGAGCGTGCTGAAGAACGCGGCTTCCGAAAGCAGAAAAGCCAGCATGCCCCATTGGGCCGCATTCAAAGTCTGCTCAGGTACGATCGCCGGCGGCTCGAGCGGCGAGCCTTCGTCGCGGCGCTCAGGCAGCGATGCGCCCGAGTCTTGCGGCGGTTGATGCTCGTCGCTCATGTCGAAATCCTCGTGCAGCCGATCATTCGTATTTCCAGTCGGGGTCGTCCGGATGTTTCGCGTCCCACAGCGGCCGGCGGCTGCGGATGGTGGGAATCTCGGCAAAGTTGTAGACCGGCGGCGGCGAAGTGGTCATCCATTCCAACGTCCAGGCATCCCACGGGTCGTCGCCGGCCGGCTCGCCGCGGCGATACGAGATCCACAGGTTGTAGGCGAAGATGGCGAAGCTCGGCGCCTGGATGAACGCCCCGAGCGTGGCGAGCTGGTTCCACAGCGCCCAACCGCGGTCGGGCTCGTAGGTGAAAATTCGCCGCGGCATGCCAAGCATGCCCGACACGTGCATCGGCCCGAAAGTCAGAATGAAGCCGATATACAACAGCCAAAACTGCCAGCGAGCCAGCCGCTCCGAAAGCCGACGGCCGGTCGCCTTGGGATACCAGTAGTGGATGCCGGCGAACGTGCCGAATAGCGTGCCGCCGATCAGCACCCAATGAAAATGCCCGACGACGAAATAGCTGTCGGAAAGCTGAAAATCGAACGGCGCCGACGCCAGCATGATGCCCGTCAGGCCGCCAATCAGAAACATCGACAGGAAGCCGAAGGCAAACAGCATCGGCGAATCGAACCGCAGCCGGCCGCCGTAGATCGTGGCCAGCCAGTTGAAGAACTTGATGCCGGTGGGGATCGAAACCAGCAGGCTGGCGGCGGCAAAATACAAGTCGAGCGTGCGGCTCATGCCGATGCAGAACATGTGGTGCGCCCAGACGCCCATGCTGATGAACGCGATGGCCATCGTCGCCGCGGCCATGAACTCGTAGCCGAACAGCACTTTCCGCGAAAACACCGGGATCACTTCCGAGACCATGCCGAACACCGGCAAGATCAAGATGTAAACCTCCGGATGCCCGAAGAACCAGAACAGATGTTGCCAGAGGATGGCCGAGCCGCCGTTGGCCGTGTCGAAAAAGTGGGCTTCGAACTGCCGGTCGAAGAGTACCATCACCAGCGCCGCGGTCAACGGCGGCACGGCCAACAGCATCTGCACCGAGGTCCAAAGCATCGTCCAGACGAAAAACGGCATCTTTCGCAGCGTCATGCCCGGCGCCCGCATGCCGAGGATCGTGGCCACGAAATTCACCGCGGCCGAGATCGTGCCCACGCCGCTGACCACTAGCCCCAGCGCCCAGAAATCGGTGGCCGGGCCGCGGGCGAAGGTCCGCTCGGTGAGCGGCGCATAGGCGAACCAGCCCACGGCCGGGGCGCCGCCGGTGGCGAAGCTGAAATAGGTCAAACAGCCGCCGAACAGCGTGGCCCAGAGGCCCAAGGCGTTGAGCCGCGGAAAGGCCATGTCGCGGGCGCCGATCATCAGCGGCACGAGATAGTTGCCCATCCCGATCAAAATCGGCATGCCCACGAAGAATACCATCGTCGTGCCGTGCATCGTGAACATCTGATTGAACACGTCGGGCTGCAAAAAATCGGAGCGCGGAAACAGCAGTTGCCAGCGCATCAGCAGCGCCTCGCAACCGCCGATCACGAGAAACACGACGCTCATTGCGACGTACAGGGCGCCGATCTGCTTATGATCGACCGTCGTCACCCATTCGTGGAGCTTCTCGGTCCACGACGGGCTTTGAGTTTCGAGCGGCAGTTTTTGTTCGGCGACGGCCATCAAGGCTAGCGTTCCATTTTTTTATGTAGCCCAGGCATTTATGCCTGGGACTTTTGTTTTTTATGTAGCCCAGGCATTTATGCCTGGGACCGGCTGTTATTCCCCACCGATTGGCGCCTCGCGGGCCGCTAAAAGCGGCCCGCGAGGCGCCAATCGGAAAAAGGGGCGCGCGGCACGAATTCCCAGGCATAAATGCCTGGGCTATTTAAAAAGTTGGTTGCGTTATTCAGGAGCCCGGCGATTCCAGCATTCATCAATCTGCAGCTATTCCAACGTCAACAAATAAAGCACAATCTGCTCGCGCTCGGCATCGCTCAGTTTGAAGTCGGGCATCAGGCAGCCCGACTTGATCGACTGCGGATCGCGCACCCAGCGATCGAGGTTTTCGCGATTGTTTTCCAGAATGCCCGAGGCGAGCGTCTTGCGGCTCATCAGGTGCGTCAAGTCGGGAGCGTAAGTCCCCTGCGCCGGCGTGCCGCGTACGCGGTGGCAATTGACGCAAGATTGAGCGAGAAACACATCGCGGGCCGCGCGGACTTGCGGCGCATCGGCGGCCGGTCGCGCTTCGCGTTCGAGCCAGCGCTCGAAATCCGCGGGCTCTTCGACGACCAGCCGCAGCAGCATGCCGGCGTGTTGCGTGCCGCAGTATTCGGCGCATTGGCCGACGTGCAGCCCCGTCTCGCGAGTTTCCAGCCACATCTCGTTCGTGTGGCCGGGAATCAGATCGGTCTTTCCGGCCAGGCGCGGAACCCAAAAGCTATGGCAGACGTCGGCCGATTCCAGTCGCAAATAGACGCGCCGCGCGGCGCCCTCGGCGCTGGCCGGCAAGTGCAGCTCGTTGGCGGTGATGAAATCGAGCTTGCGGCCGTCGTAATACTCGTAGCGATACTCCCACCACCATTGGCGGCCGACGACCGTGACGAACAGCGTCTGGTCGCCGGCTTGCGGCTTGGGCGGATCGACTTCCACTTCCCAGAGCGTGCGCGTGATCGCCAGCACCAGGAAGAACACGATCAAGGCCGGCGCGGCGGTCCAGGCGATTTCGATCGACTTGCTGCCATAAACTTGGGGCGGCTCGGCCGTATCCTCGCCGCGGCGGCGGCGGAAGCGAAACACCGAATAGAACAGGATGCCTTCGACGACCAGGAAGATCAGCCCGGAGACGGCCAGGACGAGAATCGACAGATTACTAATGGACTCGGCCGCCGGAGAGGCCGAATCGAAGATCGAAGGACTGTCGCCCGCGGATCCGCCGTTTGCGAGCAGCGTGAAGAAATCCATTTCGACTCCATGCCCTGGGACGTCGGGCGATGCACCCGTCGCCTGCCGATTCTAACGTGTCGCGGAAAATCGGCAACCGGTCATGTCCGCCGAACGCGTGCAATCGGTCCTCGGGCAGTGAATAATACAGCCGCAAAGCCGCTTGATGGCGACGACGCGCTTCTAGGACCTTATCGATGGAGATCGCACCGATGCCGCTACTGCCAGTTCGATTGCGTTGGCCCTTTGTTTTCCTTTTGCTGCTTTCCTCCGCCCGCACTGCCCGGGCTCAAGGGATTGAGTACGTCAAAGCGAACTACACGAAGTACGAATATCGCATTCCGATGCGCGACGGAAAAAAGCTATTCACCACGGTCTACGCGCCGAAGGACGACTCGCAAACCTACCCGATTCTGCTGACCCGCACGCCCTACAGCGCCGGACCCTACGGCGCCGACCAGTACAAGGGCGACCTGGGGCCTTCGCCGCTGTTCGGCAAAGAGGGCTATATCTTCGCCTATCAGGACGTGCGCGGAAGGTGGATGTCGGAGGGGGAGTTCGTCAACATGCGGCCCTATCTGCCGACCAAGGACGGCCCGGCCGACATCGACGAAAGTTCCGATACGTGGGATACGATCGAATGGCTCACGCGGCACGTGCCGAACCACAACGGCAAGGTCGGCCAATGGGGCATTTCTTATCCAGGCTTCTACACGGCGGCCGGCATGATCGACGCGCACCCGGCGCTCAAAGCATCTTCGCCGCAGGCGCCGGTGACCGATTGGTTCGTGGGCGACGACTGGCATCATAATGGGGCCTTGTTTCTGACGCACATGTTCAATTTCATGTCGAAGTTCGGCCATCCGCGGCCCGAGCCGACCAAGAAGTTCCGCCCGCAATTCGACCACGACACGCCCGACGGCTACGACTTCTTCTTTCGCCTGGGCACGCTGGCCGAAGCGAACCCGAAATTCTTCAAAGACCAGGTGGCCTTCTGGAACGAGGCCATGCAGCACGGCACGTACGACGATTTCTGGAAGGCCCGCAATCTGCGGCCGCATCTGAAGAACATCCGCCCGGCCGTGATGACGGTCGGCGGCTGGTTCGACGCCGAGAACCTGTTCGGCGCGCTCGAAACGTATAAGCAGGTGGAAAATTCGAGCCCGGAGGCGACGAACGTGCTGGTGATGGGCCCCTGGCGGCACGGCGGCTGGAGCGGCGACGACGGCTCGAAATTCGGCGACGTGCCGTTCAATTCGAAGACGTCGGGCTTTTACCGCGAAAAGATCGAGCTGCCGTTTTTCGAGTTCCATCTGAAAGGCAAAGGCGAGTGGAAGGCCCCGGAAGCCTGGGTCTTCGAAACAGGCGTGAACCAGTGGCGGCGGCACGAGCGCTGGCCGCCCGCGTCGGTCCGGCCCAAACCGATCTACTTCCGCGCCGGCGGGCGGCTGTCGTTCGAGGCCCCCGAAGAAACCGATCTGGGGTACGACGAGTATCTCAGCGATCCCAATCGGCCGGTTCCGTTCATCGACCAGATCACCGTCGCGATGGCGCCGGAATACATGCTCGCCGATCAGCGTTTCGCCTCGCGCCGGCCCGACGTGCTGGTCTACCAGACCGACGTGTTGGAAGAGGACGTGACGATCGCCGGTCCGCTCCAGGCGGAATTATTCGTATCGACCAGCGGCGAGGACAGCGACTGGATCGTGAAGCTCGTCGACGTCTATCCGGACGACTATCCCGATCCGAACCCCAACCCGAAGGGCGTTCGCATGGGCGGCTATCAGCAGCTCGTTCGCGGCGACGTGATGCGCGGCAAATTCCGCAACAGCCTCCAGCGGCCGGAACCGTTTATTCCCGGCGAGCCGACGGCGGTCAACTTCACGCTGCAAGATTCTTATCACACGTTCCGCAGCGGGCACCGGATCATGCTGCAAGTGCAGAGCACCTGGTTTCCGCTGGTCGATCGGAATCCGCAGAAATTCGTCGACATTTACAAGGCCCGGCCCGGCGATTTCCAGAAAGCCGTCGAGCGGCTTTATCGCTCGGGGAAGCTCGCATCGCGCGTGAGTTTGCCGATTCTGCCCTAACGACGATTCGATCCTGACGTGACTTGACGGGTGGCTGGGGGCTGAGCTTAGGCGAAGCCCCAGTTCGCTGGGGCAGCTGCGTTCTGCTGCCGGCCGCCCCGCGGTGATTGCACTCGTCCATTCGAAGTAGATAAAGCATCAGCGACGTCGTGAAAACCTGGTCGCGACGAACGCGGCCACCACGAGCCACGGCCAGCCGATCCACGGCGCGAGGGCCAACCACTGCGGCGGCGGTTCGGCGACGTGGGCTTCGAAGGAGACCGCGACCGGCGAGCGAAGGCCGGTCGCTTCGATGGAGAATTCCCAGCGGCCGGCCTCGGGCAACTCGAACTCGGCGGCTTGGAACAGTTTATTGGCGGCCTGCTCGGCGGTCGCCCGATGGCGAACGGCCCGGCCATCGCGGCCGGCGGGCGCCGCGGTGACGAAAATCGCCGCGTCGCGGACGGGGAGCGAAGTTTTCGAGTCTTGCACATACACGCTGACGTCGATTTTCCCGACGCGCAGCGTCGTCGGCGAAGTGAACACGCTCACGACGCAATCGCCGCAGGGCTGCGAAAGCTGCAACGCCCCGCCATCGCCGCGCGCGGAATTGCCAACGAGGACGATGCCGACAACGCCAAGCGCAAGACCGGCTCGCGTTCGGGTTCGCACGGTTGCGGATTGATGTTCAGGCATCGTCCTCACCCTGGCGGCATCGTGCCGCGCATGTCCATCGGCTGGAGCAAAATCCAGATACCTGCAAAAAACAGCAGCGAAATCAACGCCGCCCACGGCGCCGCGGTTCGCAACGTCTTTACAACGCTCGTTGATTCGCTCGCGGCGATGCGATAACTCGCGTACAGCGAAGCGAGCAGGCCGAAATCGAGCGAGAGAAGCTCGGCGTGCAGCAGCCAATCGGCCGCCGGACGGCAGCAGCCGCAAACCCAACGGGGCTCGCCGGCGATGGTCAAGCCGAGATCGCCGAGGAACCGCTGCGCAACCGGCACGGCGGCGTCGTAGCTGGTGAAAAAATGAAAGCTGTAATGGGCCAGCCACATGCCGAAGCCGAGCGGAACCAGGGCGTAAGAATATCGGCGGGCCGACTTTAGCCAACCGCTCGGGCCGCTGCCTCCGCCGCCCAAAGCAGCCGCCGAGCCGATCAAGATCGCCGGCGCCAGAATCAACGCCGCCAGGTAAAAGCCGAGCGTCACGTAGGACGCCGCGAGCGGCCCCACGAACGATCGCAGTCGATCCAAGGCGTCGACCACCGGCGCGGTCATTCCCGCGGCGTTCGAGAAAGCGCCGAACGTCAACACGAGACAGAGAGCCGCCCGATCGTTGCGGCCAGCCGAGCGGCCGAGACCATCGTGAGGCGATGGCCGCCACAGCGCGTGGCCGGGCGCCACGGCCAGGATGCCGACGTTCGCGTGCGGGCAGGCGTGTACGCAATCGAGGCAGAACGTGCAATCCATGTTGCTCGACTTCCGCGGCACGAGCAGTTGCAGTTCGCAGCCCGGCGTGCTCGCCGCGCCACGAATGCACTCTTTCGTGCGGCACGAGGCGCAGACTTCCGCCTCGCGCACTTTCACTTCCAGCGGCGAAACAAGCGATTGCACGAAATTGAACTGCCCGATGGGGCAAAGGTGCTTGCAAAACGAGGCGCCGCGAAACAGCCCGTCGATGGCGAAGGCGGCCGCAAAATAGGCCGCCGCAATCCACGCCGTTCGCCCAGGGTGATCCCAGAGGCCAAACTCTTCGTAGGTCCAAAAGAAGATCGCCAACAAGCCGATGGCCAGCCATTTGCCGCGCAGCCAGCGCGGCCAATTCCAACCGGCCGGCAGCCAGCGGCGGCCGAGGCGCCGGGGCAGCGTGAACGGGCATGCCATGCAGCCGAGGTTGCCCGCCGCCACGAGGCCGATCGCCAGCAGCCCGCGCCAATGAATCCACGGCAGCACGCCCGCCAGGTTCATCGGACCGAATTCCGGCCCGCGAAGGCCGTCGTAAATCACGGCCGCGGCCAGCAGCAACGTCAAAGCTTGCAGCGTCCGCCGCCCGTGCGGCCAGCGTAAAAATCGGCCGACGAGCGGCACGCGCAGCAAGTCGAACGCAGCCGCGCTCGGCTTCGGCTGCGCGCGATGGCGAGGCGCCGCAATCGCTATGCCGCACGCGGGCGCCAACGAGACGCTTGGGCGGCATGTGGGGCGGCCTTCCAGGCCGTCAATGGCCGGCGGCCTGGAAGGCCGCCCCACGACCAACGCACGTCTCATTCTTAGCCGGGCACTGTATAGCCTCGTCCTTCCGCGTGCCGGTTTCTCGGCCGCGCCGAACAACTGCCCGACGGCGATCGCAAACAACGGTCCCAAGTAAACCAGGCTGCCCGGCACCCACATCAGTGCGCCGGCCGCCGCCTGATCGGCCAGGGCGCTCGTGTCGGTCACGCGCGGAACTTGCTCGTAATGCGGATACCAGACCTGTCCGGAAAAGGCCAACAAGGCCGAAAGCACCGTGTTCTGCAAGTCGGCCGCGATCAAGTAGGGAAACAGCAGCCAGCGCGACCAGCGCGGCCGGCTCGGATAGGGCCGCACGACCGGATACCAGAAGAGCAGGGCCGTCGCCAGAAAGCAGAAGTGCTCCAGGTAATGCCAGGCGCTGCGCGCAAGCGCAGCTTCGTAGGCCGCCGGCGCGTGCCAACCCCATGTCGCCGCGACGAATGGCCAGATCGCGACGCACGGATGCGTCAATCGCGCGAACCAGCGCCGCAGCCACGCGGCGCGCAGCACGGGCGCCGCCCACTCGCGGCGGATCGAATGCGGCAAGCCGCGCAGCAGGGGAAACAACGGGGCGCCGAGCCAGAGCAAAGGAGGCGCGACCATCATCAACAGCAGGTGCTGCAGCATGTGGACCTGCAACAGCAAGCCCGCGAACGGTTCGATGGGCGACGCCAACGCCAGGAAGATCGAAGCCAGCCCGCCCAGGAACGCCGCCAGGCGGCCGGCATGCCAGCGCTCGGGTTCGCGCCCGCGCAGCGCCAGCCAGCCGCGCAGATAGACGGCCGCCGTCGCAACGAGGGCCGCGACCAACCACGGCTCCGACGGCCACGAGCGCAGAAATGCTTCGAAGGTCGCACTCATGCCATTACGACAGATCCTTCATCAAGGCTGGCGACTGGGGCCTACTTCGTCTTCGGCCAGGAACGACGACCAAGGGAATTCTATTATTCCCTCGCTTTGTCGGGCCGCAAGCTCACGGCTGCGTCGGTTGCTCGCCCGATGCATCGCCCGCAGAGGCCCCGTCCGCCTCTCCTTGCCGGAAAAAGCGGCGTTCCAACTCCTTTTTGCCCAGCGCAATGTAATAGTCGACCAGGCTGATCCGCAGCCGGCGGGGCGTGATCGTGCGGCCGGAGATCTTCTGGTACAGTTCGGCGTGCCGCTGGCGATAGGCCCGGGCGGCGGCGATGTCTTCGGCCTCGTAACCGGCCGATGCCATGGCCTCGAGCGGGCCCGCCCGAAGCGAGTCGCGGGCGTCGAGACAATCGCCGCTGCAACTGTAGGCGATCTCGTCGAGCGTCTCGACCACGGCGGCGGCCTTGGCCGCGGAAACCAGATCGGTTTCGGCGTTCACCTGCGCCGCCTTGGCCAGCGCCTGCGCCAACAGCGCATTCTCTTTGGCCGCTTCGGCCATCTTCAACCGCAGGGCCTGGAACAAGTTCGTCGAAGGCGCCAGCGTTTGCACGGCCAGCAACTGGGCGAAATGGTCGAAGATCGCCTCTTCCACTTCGCGCCGCGGATCGTACATCGGTTCGCGGCGGCCGACGAGTTGCAGCTTTTGCGAAAACATCGCGCCGGTGGGCGAGATGAAGTTGTCGCCGATCGAAAGGCCCAGTTGCGCCAGATTGGCCGTCGTGCGGCCGCCGGCGGGGAATTCGGCGATCGGAAAAAAGTCGTCGCGCGGCGCCGAACTCTTCAGCGCGCACAACAGCAGCAGGCCCGCACAGTAGGTATGCACCTTCTGGCCCTTGAGCGAGTCGGCGGCCAAGGCCGTCACGCGGTCGGTGCGAAAGTTCAGGTCGAACTGCGACTCGTTGCCGATCGCCTCGGCCGCCGCGCGGCCCATCGCCGCGGCCACCTGCGGATCGGGATGCCGCAGAAAGCAGTAGTGCAGCGTCCGCATCAGGTAGGTCTCGACGTTCGTCGCCGGAATGCTGCTGCCGCGCTCGGGCAAGTCCACCAGCACCATCCGCTGCACGCCGTCGCTGCCGCGCTCCAGGGCCACCACGCCCACGTGCGTGAACAGCCCCGGCGAAAGATCGGTGAACAGGTTGTAGGGCGACGGGTTGCGCATCAGCAGCCAGTCGCCCGGCTGCACCTCGAACGAGCCGAGAGAATAGCGGCCTTCGGTGACGCCTTCGCGCACGAACTTGCCGAGCCACGCGAGCAGCTCGCGACGCCGGCCGCGCCAAGGGCCCGAAAGCCGCGACTCGGGGACGCGCGATACGTAATCGTAAAGTTCGCGCGGCGTGATCGGCGGAAGCTCGCTCTCGTCGGTCGTGCCGGGCCGCGGTTCTTGCGGCAACCCGACGCGGCGGATCGTCTCGGCCACGGCGATCGTCATGTCGGGCGAAAGCCGCCCGTCGTCGAGCGCGTCGACCAATTGCGGCAACAGCGCCGCGTCGGGCGCCACGCGGGCCAGCTCCAACAGCCGATCGGAGACCGCCGGGTTCGGCTGGCCGATTATCGGCCGATTGGCCGTAATCCGCTGCCGCAGGGTGCGCCGCTCTCGCGATTGCTCGGGCGGTTGGGCCTGCGGCAAAGCGGCCGGCTGCAGCAATTGCTGCGAGAGCAGATAGGCGCCGACGGTGCTGCGCTGGGCGATCAACAGATCGAGCAGCCGGGCGAAGTCGCCGGGCTGCCGCGAGAGCTGCGGCAAGGCGGAGTTGAGCAAGTCGACTTGCAGATAGCGCAAGCGGCCCGAGAGATCGATCAATTGGTTCGTGGTCGTCAGATACGCCCGCAAGGCGTCGCGCTCGAGCGAATTGCGATCGAGGGCCGCGAATTGGCGCCGGCCTTCGAGCGTGGCGTCGAGCAGGCGATCGACGCGAGACTTGGCCGACAGCAACCGCCGCACGGCCACGAGCGTTTGCGTCGAATTGGCGTTCTCGACCCAGCCGGCCAGTGCGGCCCATTGCTCGATCGCCGAGGCGGCTTTGGCCAGTTGCTCGTTCGCCTCGGGCGAGAACGACTGGGCGTCGCGCGGCAAGGCCCGTTCGAGTTCCGCCAGCCAGCCTTCGAGCGCCGTATCGCGCGGGTCGGCCGCCCTGGCTTGTCCCGCGGCGCCCAGCGCCAGCAGCAAACCCAGTCCCAACGCCCGGTAGATTCTTTCAGCACGCACCCGCGTTCTCCGCAGTAAGTTTGTGGTCATCCAATTCTCACTCTCCCACTAGGAGAGGTCGAGGCGAGGACTTGCCGGCTCCTTGGCCAGGGCTTCCTCTCGCCGCATAATAAGTCATTAATCCTTATGCATTGATATACCTTGCCGCAGCCGGATCTGCCAGTCTTGCCAACCTATGCGGCAAATCCCGAAAAATCCGGCTTGCACGAGGATCGAAGCGATTCAAGGTTGCGAATGCGAGAAGCCGCGCCCCCTTTTTTTGTTCCAGCCCGCCCGGCGGCGAGTTGACCCGGAGTGGGCCAGCAACGATATTCGGTCGTGAACCTGCGGCGCGGCCGTAGTGCGACTTGTCCCGCTGAAAGCATTGGGGGATTTGCATGCTGGCCCGAATCGAATCTGCGGCCAAAGGGCGCCTCGGCCTTTCCAAATCGTGGCGCCGGCTGCCCGTGCGACCGGCGACTTTTGCGGTTCTGCTGGCAATCGCCTTGCCGTTGGTCGAGGCGCCAACGGATGCGGACGCGGCGGAACAAGCCCAACGTCCGAACATCGTCGTGATCCTCGCCGACGACCTGGGCTACGGCGACGTGAAATGCCTGAACCCGGAAGGGAAAATCGCCACGCCCAACATGGACCGGCTGGCGGCGGGCGGCATGATCTTCACCGACGCCCATTCGAGTTCGTCGGTCTGCACGCCCACGCGATACGGGGTACTGACAGGCCGCTACAACTGGCGCTCGCGATTGCAATCGCACGTGCAAGGCGGCTGCAGCCCGCGGCTGATCGAGCCGGGCCGGATGACGGTGGCCGCAATGCTCAAGCAGCACGGCTATCGCACGGCGGGCCTCGGGAAGTGGCACCTGGGCATGGACTGGGCGCTCAAGCCGGGGGCGCCGAAGTTCGGCGACAACATCGAAGACGGCGCCGCCGGCTGGAACGTCGATTTCACCAAGCCGATCGCGAACGGTCCAAACTCGCTCGGCTTTGATTACTACTTCGGCATCAGCGCGTCGCTCGACATGGTGCCCTATACGTTCATCGAAAACGACCATGTCGTCGCGCTGCCGACGATCGATAAGGTCTATCCGCTGATGCTCGGCCGCGAAGGGGGCAAGACTCGCGAAGGTCCCGGCGCCGAAGAGTTCGACGCCATGCAGGTGCTGCCGACGCTGACGGAGAAAGCCGTCGGCTACATCGGCCAGCGGGCCGCCGACGCGAAGGCCGGCCAGCCATTCTTCTTGTATCTGCCGCTCAATGCCCCGCACACGCCGATTCTGCCCACGCCCGAGTGGCAAGGCAAGAGCGGCCTGAATCCCTACGCCGACTTCGTGATGCAGACCGACGCCACGATCGGCGCCGTGCTCGACGCGCTCGACAAGCACAACTTGACGGGCGACACGCTGGTGATTCTGACCAGCGACAACGGCTGCTCGCCGCAGGCGAAATTCGATGAACTGCTGGCCAAAGATCACAACCCGAGCTACGTCTTTCGCGGAACCAAGGCCGACATTTTCGACGGCGGGCACCGCATTCCGTTCATCGCCCGCTGGCCCGGCAAGATCAAGGCGGCCAGCACGAGCGACCAGCTTGTCTGCCTGACGGACGTGATGGCGACCTGCGCTGAGATCATCGGCTTCAAGCTGCCCGACGACGCGGGCGAAGACAGCGTGAGCCTGCTCCCGGCGTTCGAGGGGCGAGCGACCGCCCCGCTGCGCGAGGCCGTGGTACACCACTCGATCAACGGTTCGTTCGCCATTCGGCAAGGCCGCTGGAAGCTCGAACTGTGTCCCGACTCGGGCGGTTGGAGCGCCCCGCGGCCGGGCCAGAAAGGCGTGGCCGGTTTGCCGCCGGTGCAGCTTTATGATCTGTCGCAAGACATCGGCGAGCGCAAGAACGTCGAGCACGAACACCCGGAGATTGTCGCCCGGCTGACCAAGCTGTTGGAAAAATACATCGCCAACGGCCGCAGCACGCCCGGCGCCAAGCAGAAGAACACGGTCGATCCCAAGATCCGCAAAACGGCCGCCCGTTAGCGCATGGAGGGACGGGCGCCCCCGCCCGTCCAACGGAGGGACGGGCGCCCTCGCCCGATTCGAACACGCCGGGCGTGGGCGCCCGGCCCTCCCTTACAAAACGTCGGGCGAGGGCGCCC
>DATKRK010000219.1:0-5743 GCA_035532215.1 Pirellulales bacterium
GCCGTCGGCGGCCGCGTGGCGCCAATCGGAGACGGGGATTGAAACGGTTTGCGGATCCCAGGCATAAATGCCTGGGCTACGTAAAAATACAGCATCCACGCCCTCTCGCAACGGTCGAGGTGCTGGCGTCTGACTTGTGTAGAACAACGAGGCGTTTACGCCTGGGATCCGATGAACGACGAAAAACCGTTGTCATGCGGCCCCTTCAGGGGCCAAGTGCGGCACTGTAGGCAGCGCCCTCCGTGGCGTTCCGTACACCCGGTGTTCACCGTCTATCGCGCGTCACGGAACGCCACGCAGCGCGCTGCCTACGGAGAATCTCTTTTACATTCGGTCAAATGGCATCATTACCCGCCGCCGCGCTGAAAAAGCTCGGCACAGGCGACCTGCAAACCGCCGCCAGCGGCCGGCCCGCCGACGTTTCGCCGGGGCTCTACTTCACGCGGTGACGAATGAGACATTTCGACATTCGCGTGGGCGGCCTCCCGCCACGACGGGGCTTGTCCCCGTCGAGCGCTGATTGGCAGCTAGCCCGGATGATTCATCAGCCCACACTAACCCGAAGCGCCAGCGAGGTGGAGCAACGCACTTACCTCGCTGGCGCTTCGGGTTGGTATCGAGCGCTTTCTCAAGTAATAGCCGGGCCGTGAATAATCCGGGCTAGAAGCCGCCTTGAAAAAAGGCGCCCCCGTCCCGCGTTCGCCGCGACCTTCGGCCGCGGCGAACGCTGGACGGGGGCGAGGAAATAGGCGCCTTGGGTCGATTGCTAGCTCCCAATCCTTGGCTCGACGGAGGCAAGCTCCGTGGCGGCCGAACGTCTCATTTTTGGCCGCGCGCGGTATACGGGCCGAGATCGAACGGCGGTCGCCCTAGCGAGCCTGCCGGCTGCCGATGACTTGCACCGCTTGGCCGAGCATGACGTGCGATTCGGCGCCGCGCCACTCGCACCGCGCGGGCGCGCCGGTCCGAGTCGCCGCAGCAACGTCAGCAGCGTCGGTCGATGTGACCGAGGCTCGCAAAAACCCGGATTTGCCACGCTGGGCCGCAACATCAATCCAAGTGTCGTGGAGGCGCTGCGAGTGGCGATGAGACCGCTCGACCGGGAATCCATCGACACGGTTTTCCGCCATCACTGGGCGCTGCATGCAACGTTCGTATAATGACGGCGCTGTTGGAGAAGACCTGGCCCGCGCCTTGAAGGCGACACGTGATTGCCACTGGACAAGCTGCAGCATGGCCTATCTCGCGATTCTTCACATTTCGGATTTGCACCGCGACCCGTCGCATGAGGTCACGAATGGTGCCCTGCTGGACTCGTTGCTGCGCGACCGCGACCGATACCGCCACGAAACCCCCGCTATTCCCGATCCCAACATCATCATCGTCAGCGGCGACATTATTCACGGCGTCAAAGCGGACGCGCGCAATCCGGAAGGCGAACTCCGCCGCCAGTATGAGCAGGCGGAAGAGTTCTTGATCGGCCTTGCGGAAAACGTTGTTGGCGGAGACCGCGAGAAGGTCATTCTGATACCGGGAAACCATGATGTCAGTTTCTTCCATACGCTCCAGAGCATGAGGCAGGTCGAGGTCAAGCTCGACACAAAGGAAGATCGGGCTGCCGCCGTCTCGATGGGGCGTCGCTTGGATGGGGTGGGGTCTGTGGTGCGCTGGTCTTGGAGCGGGTTCTGCTTTTACGAGATCACGGATCAGGCCAAATATGATGCCCGGCTCCAAGCGTTTTGCACCTTTTACCAACGGTTCTATGGCGAAAAGCGCAGCTATAGCCTTAAGGCCGAAGAGAAGTTCGATGTCTTTGACTTCCCCGAATACAACGTGACCATTGCGGGGCTAAGCAGTTGCCACGAAAACGACCCTCTGAACAAGAAAGGGGCAATCCATCCTGACTGCCTCGCCGCAGCGATGAGGAAGCTATGCGAGCCAGCATACCGGGGCCGCCTTCTGCTTGCGACGTGGCATCACAACACGAGCGGCGGGCCTACCCAGGCGGACTACATGGATGTCGACATTCTCCAGGTGATGATTGACGACGGGTTCAGCATCGGCTTACACGGGCACCAGCATAAGCCGCAGTTCATCGAAGACCGCCGAGTGTTCGGCGGAGCGAGGAAGATTACGGTTATCAGCGCGGGAACGCTCTGCGCCGGGCGACAGGAATTGCCCGCCGGGCAAATGCGGGCGTAGTACAACATCCTCGAATTGGACCCCGGCGCATACGAGGCGACATTGCATGTACGCAGAATGCAAAACGAGAATTTCGGGCGCCCTATCTGGGGCCAGGGTCAGTTTCCCAATTCAGGGAGGAGCTACGTACAATTCGATGTCGAGAAGCCTATAGTCCGCACATTCGCTGCTGAGGACGCGCGAACCGTCGGCGCGGCGGAAACGGCTTTGCGGGAGTCCAGATTCAGCGAGGCGGTCGCCCTTGTGAAGCCCATCGCCCCGGCCAATCCACTTGCGCGAAAGCTTCTGTGGGAATGCTATGTTTCGCTGGAAGATCACCAGGCGATGATCGACGATTTTTATCCGCCATCAACGGCAGCAGAAGCCATCCATATTTGCGAGGCATTGGCGGAGGTGGGGAACATCGGCCAATTGGCCGATGCCCTAAAACTCCCAATTATCCGCGACTCCAATGATTCCGCAGTCATCGCGGTTCGGGAAAAGCACGCGGCGAGGATGAAAAAATGAGCGGCAAAATTGCATTCGAGGTCGAGACCGCCCGGGTCTTGGAAATCCTTTCCAAGGAGATTTACGACTCGCCGCTGGCGCTGCTTCGGGAGAACCTGCAGAACGCCTATGACGCCACGTTGATGCGGTGCGCTCATGAAGGCACGGATGTCTCCGCGGCGGAGATAGAGCTAAAATTCGAGCCCGGTCGCCTGGTCATCGTCGATCATGGGATCGGCATGACGGAAGAGGTGCTAAGAAACAATTTTTGGAAGGCGGGCTCAAGCGGCAAGAAGACCGAGCTCGCCCGTAAGGCTGGTGTCATTGGCACGTTCGGCATCGGTGCGATGGCAAACTTCGGGGTTTGCAAAAGACTCCGGGTCGAGACACGGGCCGTCGGATCGGATACCACGCTCGTGAGCATCGCTGAGAAGGCAAAGCTTTCCTTCTCGCAGGAATGTATTGAGCTGAGCCATTTGAAAGATGATCGCGGGCCGGGCACAAAGCTCATCGCCGATCTTGAGGCGGACAGCGCGCTCAACGAATCCCATGCAAAGGATTATCTGGCGTCCTACGCCGCTTATCTTCCGGTCAAGGTAACGCTGAACGGAAAGCCGATCAGCCAGCGGAAGTATGGCGAAGGCATGACGAAAAGCTTCACCCCCATCGACGAGACTAATTGGACGATAGCGGCGTATGCCGCCCGCGTGCAGGTTTTGCTCGATCCCAATGGCCAAGCCGCGGCGCGAGTCACAGCCATCAAGCTCGAGGGGGTGGCGATCACTGGAGACATGGTGCTCGTCCAGTCGGGCGGGCAACTCATTGGGCTTCGAAACTACTTCGGGTTGGCTCCGATTCCAGTAAGCGGCCATTATCAGATGGGCGGATTCGCCAATCTTTCTATCCTCCAGCCGACGGCGGGCCGCGAGGCGCTCAGCCGCGAGAGCATCGTTCATGCGAACAATCTCGTGTCGCTCGCGGAATTGGCTATTACCGAGAGGATGGCAAAGACCGACGCCGCAGACCGAAACACGGCCTTCCAGCAACACGTTCTGTCGATGAATCGCCTTGAGTTCGCAGACAAGGTAACGATTGCAGTTCAGCCTGGTGCGCTGAATGTCCAGCTAGGGAGTGTCGCCCAGCATTGCCAAGGCAAGACGTCGCACTATTACACCGGGACCGACTCTTCAATCGTCGGAATGTTCTCGGGGGCGGACTCGTGCTTGTTGCATGTCAGTAAAGCCAATCCACGTCGAAAGCTCCAGACCATGTACATCTCCCAGAAGCTGTCCATTCCCGAAGTGCCGGACAGGGCCACGGTGAAGAAGGAATACAAGCCGAATGAGTTGCTACGTGAGGAGGCGGCTTTCCTGGCCCGTGTCTTGTCCACACTGAGTGAGGATTATTTGCTGGCGGACGTTGTCGTCCAACTGGCCGACATCACGCATGGCGTGTCGGTCAAGGTGCAGAAGGACGCGGGGCCGCTACATATTTGGATCGGACGCGACAACTCCGCGATCAAGCCCGTGATTGCGAGTTATCATACGGCCTACGAGGTCTTTGGCGGGTTCGTGAAGGACTATGTTCGCAACCACATCTACCAGTCGATCAGCGGGTACGTACCCTCCTCAACGCGCGAAGGGCTGGACGCGCTGACTCGGGTGCTTCAGCGGAACCGCGAGATATACCGTTACGCGGAAAGCGAGCTGGGAGACATCGAGCCGTTGCTCGGTGATTATCTGGCCGGGGAAATCAGCTTGGCTCAGGTACTTTCCGTGGCAAGGAGTTCGGGGCGGCCGTCGACGCAGACGGTCAACCTGGATCAGGTTGGCACAGTCGAAGAAGCGATTCCCGATGTCGTTCAGCTTTCGGATGCGCCCCAGCCGCCCACGGATCAGGAATACAGTGCTTCTCCCCCGATCCTGCGAACCGACACGCCTTGCCCCTCGAAGATTCTGACCACAAAGGCCAAGCATCCGCAACTCAATGATTTCACGATGTTCCTCGGGCTTTCCGAGAGGATCACCAAGTTGCAGGGCGACTTTTTCCACTATCCTCATACCACGAAGATTATTTGGGCGGGTCACCGCATAGTCTACATCTTCTCGGACGAAACAGGAAAGATCGCCCTGTATTACGACATCGAGCTCCGAGAGCCGCTTGAAGAAAAGTCAGCGAGTGGCGGGATGTTTCCGACAACCACGCTGGTTTTGAAGAACCGGATTTATGTGCCGGTGCCTGTGTTGTTGGAGCCAGCGTTTCGCCCTATGGACGGCGCAAAGGAATTCTTCGTGCGGTTTGACCTTATCGTGGCATCGTCGCCCTAAAATACCTTTGCCGGTCGGCAGCAACCCCCTTCCGTGCAAGTGTGGCGCGGCTTGCATCGAACCTTGATTGTGACGAGCCGTGGGAGTGAACTTAGACAAATTGGTCCAACACGCCGACGCGCCGCAGCCGAAAACGAGACCGTGAGGGGCAAGGCGGCCCTGGAATCGGTTGAAAGGCAATCGCGAGTCGGCCAACGGCGGCGACCTCTTGAGCGCCGCTGCTATGCAGCCTTTACGTCGAGCTTGGCGCCTCGGCGCCTGCCCGAGGAACCGGGCGTCGCCGTTTTGCCGCTCGATCGGCTGGCGATGCTCCTTCAGCGTCAGCTCGGCCACTTTCCGGCGACGCTCTTCGATCTGCACTTTACGCTTCAGGCTGACAGGCAGGGGCGGCGGGCGGCGGGCGGCGGTACGTAGGTCAGGCTTTCCAGCCTGACGGGCGTCAGGCGAGCCTGAGCGGCGACGGATTGCGCCAGGCTGGAAAGCCGGGGCTACGACGAATTGTGTCAGGCTGGAAAGCCTGACCTACGGCGGGTTGTGTTCGGGGTTCCTAGGGGGAGAGGAGCTTGGCGCCGGCGGACCTCCACCAACATACCCGCGCGCCGGCTTGGGCTTGAGCGCAGACCGCGCAAGATTTAACTTCGAGCGCCGCCAGGCCGGCGCGGGCGGCGAAAAGAGGCTGAAGTCAGGATTTATAGCCCAGGCCGAAAACCGGCTTGGCCCAAGCCGCC
>DATKRK010000220.1:0-4557 GCA_035532215.1 Pirellulales bacterium
GGCGGCTTGGGCCAAGCCGGTTTTCGGCCTGGGCTATAAATCCTGACTTCAGCCTCTTTTCGCCGCCCGCGCCGGCCTGGCGGCGCTCGAAGTTAAATCTTGCGCGGTCTGCGCTCAAGCCCAAGCCGGCGCGCGGGTATGATGACGGAGGTCCGCCTAGGAACCCCGAACGCAACCCGCCGTAGGTCAGGCTTTCCAGCCTGACGCAACCTGTCGCAGCCCTGGCTTTCCAGCCTGACGCAACCCGTCGCCGCTCAGGCTCGCCTGATGCCCGTCAGGCTGGAAAGCCTGACCTACGTACCGGCGCCTTTGCCGCCCCTGCCTGTCAGCCTGAAGCGTAAAGTGCAGATCGAAGAGCGTCGCCGGAAAGTGGCCGAGCTGACGCTGAAGGGGCATCGCCAGCCGATCGAGCGGCAAAACGGCGCCCCCCGGTTCCTCGGGCAGGCGCCGAGGCGCCAAGCTCGACGTGAAGGACGCATAGCGGCGACGCTCAAGATGTCGCCGCCGTTGGCCGACTCGCGATGACGTTTCACCCGATTCCAGGGCCGCCTTGCCCCTCACGACCTCGTTTTCGGCTACGGCGCACCCGGCGTGTCGGGCCGAGGCGGGTTGCTGCCAGTCGATTGCGCGCACATGACGCGCCCTCGTGACGCACGAAAGGTTGCCTATCTGAGCACCGCGAGTTGCCATTTCGAGCGACTCGGCCGAAGAAGCGTCGCCGACCACATTGATGCTGCATACGCGGCCAAACGCGGGACTGGGACTTGTGAATTCCGTTCGTCCAGTAGGTATCATGGCCAGAATGACCGACTTGACACGGATACTCTCTCAGATCGAAGGCGGCGCTCCCAGTGCTGCCGATCACCCACGCATTTCCCACCTCCGAGGCATTGCCTGGGCGTCGGGTGCGACCGCACCAAGAACGGTCGCGGCCAGCGCGACTCGCGGCGACTCGATGGAGCGGCAGGCGACTCATAGCCCGCGCGCTCGGCACGGAATTCAGCGTTCGACGCCGGCGCCGCCGACCCGCCGCGGATCTGGTCGACCTCGGCCTGTAGATTGGCTAACTCCGCGAGCTTTGCGGTCAGCAAACATCGTCTGGCCCCTTCAGCCTCCGCCCGCAATCACAAGGCGTCATCACTACTTGCGGAGGTCGAAATCGACACGGGTTTCTTCGACCAGCAGGATGCCGTTGCGTTCCAACAACGAGCCCTTGCGGAAGTGAACATGCAAGATCGCCACGTTATAATCGACCAAGGCGCGGTAGTATGCGATTTCGGCGTCGGCCAAGCGGCGCTGGGCGTCGAGCAGCATGTCGAGCGTCACCGTGCCGGCGTTGAAGCCCGCCTTGACGGCTTCCACCTGCTTGGCGGCGGCCGCGCGACGGTTGAACGTCGTTACGCTCACTTGATAGTTGCGGTCGAGGTCGCGCACGGAATTGGTCAGCACGTGCACCAATTCCAGTTCTTGCTCCTCAAGCAAGGCTTGCGATTTCGCCAACTGTTCGGCGTTGCGCACGATTTGCTCGACAACCTCGCGCTTCCGACGAGTTTCAACGCTGCGAGTCAACGCTTCGGGCAGGATTTCATTCAAGTCGAACTGCACCTCCGTCGTGGTCGGCTCGTCGGCCGGGCGGATCAGGCGGCCGTCGGTCGGGGCCTGGCCCATCATGTATCGCAAGCGGCTCTGGGCCGTGTAGAGCAGGCCCAGCGAATTCTCAACCTGCGCGCGGAACAGAAAATACTGCTCGCGGGCCTGGGCTTCTTTCTCGGCTTCGCCGCCCTTGTTGCCGGCGAGATGCAGAGCGTAGACCGTGCGCCAGGTATGCAAGGCGCTGTCGCGGCCGGACTGCACGGCCGCCAGGTTGCGATAGTTGTAATAGAGGTCCCAATAGGCCCGCTCGACGTCATAGACCAGGTTCCGCACGCCGTCCTCGAAGTCGGTCAGTGCGACGTCGTTGTTGGTCCGCGCCAAGACGAATCGGACTTTTTCGCCGCGAGTTGCCTCCGCGGCCTCGACCGGACCCTTGGCGCGCTGCCTGGCGACATGGGACAGGTCCGATTGCGGCGTAACAGCCGTAAACAAGACGCCGCACATGTTTCGCATCACTTTGGAGTTCGTCAATGCGGCCCGTACGGCCTCTTCCAACTTGAGGTCCCAAAGCTCTCTGGTATCGGGATTGCCGAGCGCGACCAGTGCGTGGCTGTCGTCGGCCTCTTTCACTTGACGTTCGGCCGAGCCCAAATCCACGACGGGCGCGGGGGACGGTGCCTGCTTCGGCGGCGCCGCCGTCTCCGACTCCGTCGAATCGGGAGGAGCGGCCCGGAGCATGGCCAGCGGAACCATGGCGGCGGCCGCGAACGCCGCCCCCAGGCAGACCGTCCGACGGGTGAGCCCCGCCCGACTGCGGCGGCCGTCGAGAATCCCGTGGAGGCGATCTTCCAGTTCGCCTCGGCGAGCCATCGGCACGGCCGCCAGCGTCGACGCGCGCGAATTGGACAGGCCCGCCGCCAGCGCGAGCAGCTCGCGGGCATAGTCGCTGGCCCGGGCGCCCGAGGCCAGCACCATGTCGTCGCAGGCCCGCTCGCGCTCGATCCGCATTTGCTTTGCGGCCAACCAGACGAGCGGGTTGAACCAATACACGGCGCAGGCGACGTGGGCGACCAGTTGCGTAAGCCAGTCCCAGCGGCCGACGTGAGCCAATTCATGCAGCAGCACCAACCGCCGCCGCTCGTCGGGCCAAGCGCCGGCCTCGAAAGGCAACAGCAGCACGGGCCGCAGGGCGCCCCAAGTCAACGGCGCCAGTGCCGCTTCGCTTTGGCGGAGTTGCACATTGCGGCGCACGGCCAATTGCCGGCGCAACTCGTCGAGCAGGGTCAGCCAGCGAAGATCGCCGATGACATTCGAGCGGCACCGCAAGCCAGCCAGTTGCCACATCCCGATCGCCAGCGGAACGAGCGACAGCAATCCGCCCGCTGGCCATGCGATCGCCAGCCAAGGCATCGCCGAACGCGGCGGACTGGTCGTTTCGATTGTAGCGCGCGGCAAACCGTGCGGCTCTTTGCGCGGCTCTGCTTCCGCAGTAGCGGCGGACGGCTGCATGACGATCGTCGCGTCATCCAGCGGCTCGGCGCCATCTGCCTGGGCGAGGTCGGTCTGACGCGTTGCGGCGAGCTGCGTTGATTGGGCGGTCCACTGCGGCAGCCAGGCCACTCGCCAGTCTGGCAGCGCCAGCGACAGGACCGGCAAGAGCAGCAAACCCGCCGCGCTCAGGCACCAAACCAGGTGCCGCCAGGCGGCTGAGGCGCGGCGCAGGAGCGAGGCAACGACCACGGCCAGGAGCACGACGGCCGCGCTCCTGAGTACCGCGTCCAACAATGCGGACACAGAAACGAGCGTCAACAGCGAGGACATGTCAGCGTCCCTCCTTTTGAGCTTGCTGGATGAGTTGCCCCAGGCGCTGGAGATCTGGTTTGGAAAGATTGGCGTCGGACCCTTGCAACAATGCGGCGACGGCTTTTTCGAGCGAGCCCTCGAAGAACGTATCCAGCACGCGACGCAGCGCCGAACGACCGGCATGGGCGCGGCGGCGGGTGGGGACGTAGATATAACGCCCCTGCTGGGAGCGGTACTTGAGGTGCCCCTTGTCGACGAGGATCGCCAGCAGGGCTCGCACGGCGGAGTAGCTGGGCGGGTCGGGCAGAGCGGCGCGGACGTCGGCCGCCGAGGCCTCGCCCTGCGCGTACACGATGTCCATAATCTGTCGTTCGCGGCGGCTCAGCGTGTAAGCGGGTGTGCGGCTCATAGATGCTAAAATATTAGCAGCCATGTGGAAGGCTGTCGATAGCGCTGTGCTAAATATTTAGCACGCGGTCGTGCCGGGAAGAGGTTGTCCCTCGACGCGGCTATACCGCCGGAGGGAAAAATATACGGCTCACCGAGGCCCGCGAGCGGCTGGTGCAGCTTTACGAAGCCTGGGGCGAACCTTGCGACGAACCCATGGTCCGCGGGGCAACTTAAGCATAACGGATCCGCCGGACTCGCGGTGCGTCCAACGCGTGTGGGTCACGTCACATCGACCGACGCAGGTAACCTTGCTGCGGCGACTCGGGCCGACGCGCGTGCGCGTTGCAAGTGGCCCGGCGCCGATTCGCAGGTCATGCTCGGCGCAAGCGGTGCAAGTCATCGGCGGCCCGCAGGCCGCCTAGGGGCGACCGCCGTTCGATCTCGGCCAATAGCGCCGGCGAAACGTCGGCGGGCCGTCCGGCGGAGGCGGTTTGCAGGTCGCCTGTGCCGAGCTTTTTCAGCGCGGCGGCGGGTAGTGATACCATTTGACCGAATGTAAAGGAGACTTTCTGTAGGCAGCGCCCTCCGTGGCGTTCCGTGAGGCCGCGATAGACGGTGAACACCAGGTGTACGGAACGCCACGGAGGGCGTTCCCTGATATGGTTGGACCAGTCAAGGGTGATTGTTTCGCCTTGCGGCGGGTGCTTCATGGCGGATGTTTCACGGTGTTTAGGGAATGGCCAGGAGACGGAACGCGGCGATGAGTCGGCG
>DATKRK010000221.1:0-31226 GCA_035532215.1 Pirellulales bacterium
GGGCGGATTTCGTTCTAGAGTTGATTTGGCGCCGCAGCGCAATTGCGCTGTTGGCAAGGAAAATCGGTTTCGCTCGTCCGGCGGTGCGGTTCGATGCGCCGCCGGCAGCGAGCGGCAAGCCAAGCGCGAGGCGTTTCAAGACAAGCTTATGAACGACATCGAGCCGGGCGTTCCTTATTTGGAGTACTATCCCAAGCCGGGCGGCCCGATCCGACGGACGGGGATCGCTCCCTTGCCGTTCACGATCGGGCGCAGCGACGGCGTTCAACTGCGGATCGATTCGACGCAGGTCTCGCGCGAGCACGCGCGGATTCTGAAGCATCAGGGCGAACTGAGGATCAAAGACCTCGGCAGCACGAACGGCACGTTCGTCAACGGGCAGCGAGTGCAGGAAGCCCGGTTGGAGCACGGCGATATCCTGCACATCGCCACGGCCGAGTTTACCTATTTCAGCGGGCAGACGCCCAAGAGCCAGCCGGTCGTCACGCAGGTGCTCGATCCGCACGAAGCCCGCGCCGCGCAATTGGGCTCGCCGACTTCGGTGATTCGGGCCGTGCGGCGGTTCCACGAGATGCTGGTGCATCGCACGGTCCGCACCTGCTTCCAGCCGATCGTCGACTTGAAGACCGAGGAAGTCTTGGGTTACGCCGCGTTTGGCGGCGGCGACCACGAACTGAGCCGCTCGCCGGCCGACCATTACTTGCTATCGACCGAATCGCGGCTGACCGACCGCCTGAGCCACGTCTCGCGGCTGGCGGCGGTGGAAGACGCCCGGCGGCTGCCGGCCGGAGCGCGCGTGTTCTTGTCGCTGCACCCTTACGAAGTCGGCCACGAATCGCTGCTCGAATCGCTGTGCGCTTTGGAGACGGTGCTGACCAGCGACCACACGCTGGTGGTCGAAGTGCCCGAGGTCTCGGTGATCGACGGGGAATTCATCGAGCCGGTCCGAAACCGGCTTTCGGAACGGGGCATCGCCGTGGCTTACGCCGGCTTCAGCGCCGGCAAAAGCCGCCTGGCCGAACTTGCCGCGGCGCCGCCGGAGTTCTTGAAGCTCGATAAATCGATGGTGCAGGGGCTGCACCTCTCCGAGACGCGCAAGAAGCAACTCCGCGACATCGTGCTGGCCTGCGAAGAGCACGGCATCAAGGTGATCGCGGTGGGCGTCGAAACGGACGACGAGGCGCGCGAGTGCGCCGCACTGGGCTGCCTGGCGGGGCAAGGCGCCTGGTTCGGCGGACCGCAGACGCTGGCCTCGTTGTTGGAAGAGAGGCGAGAACCGGCCCAGACGCGGTTCTAGAAGTTCTTCGTCGGGAAAAACGTACCGTGCCCTTTCAGCCCCGTGAAAACGCCGAACCGATCACAGGCTACCTGCTCAAGGACCGCCTGGGCATCGGCGGTTACGGCGAGGTCTGGCGTGTTTCGGCGCCGGGCGGGTTGACCAAGGCCATCAAGTTCGTCTACGGCCGCATGGACGACGAGCGCGCGGCGCGAGAATTGAAGGCCCTGGGCCGCATCAAGGAAGTGCGGCACCCGTTCCTACTCTCGCTGGAACGCTTCGACGTGCTGGAAGGCCAGCTCATCGTCGTCACCGAGCTGGCGGACATGAGCCTGATGGATCGCTATCGCCAATGCCGCGACGAAGATTTGCCCGGCATTGGGCGCGAGGAACTGCTCGGCTATCTGCGCGACGCCGCCGACGCGCTCGATTACATGAGCGAGAAGTACGGCCTGCAACATCTCGACATCAAGCCGGAGAACTTGCTGCTGGTCGGCGGTCGCGTGAAAGTGGCCGACTTCGGCCTGGTCAAAGACCTGCAAGACGCGCACGCGACGGCGATCGGCGGGGTGACGCCGCTTTACGCCACGCCCGAAGCTTTCGACGGCAAGGCCAGCCGTCAAAGCGACCAATACAGCCTGGCGATCGTGTACCAGGAAATGCTGACCGGCGTGCTGCCGTTTCCCGGCTTCACGACGGCGCAACTGGCCGTGCAGCACATGCACAGTGCGCCGTTGTTGGGCTCGCTGCCGGAATCCGACCGGCCGACGATCGCCCGGGCTCTGTCGAAGCAGCCCGAAGAGCGATTTGCTTCCTGCCGGCAGATGGTCGACCGCTTGCTCGGCGCCGGCGAGCAGGGGACGCGAAACGAGGCGCCGGCGCCGGCGAAAACGGCGAGGGCGGACGAGCAGTCGGATCGGTCGACGGTCGACTTGCGTTCGACGCCTTGCGGTTCTCACCTCGACGAAACCAGCCACGCCCGTGCGGCGGCCTTGGCCAACGACATCGAAACCGAAGAGCGCGATCTCGCGGAACTGCCGCCGACGCCGCTCGAGCTTCCCCCGGACGCCGCCGGCATTCGGCCGACGATTTTTCTAGGGATCGGCGGCACGGCCGAACGGATTTTGCGGCAGCTCCGGCGGCGACTGCACCAGCGATTCGGCGATCGCTCTGCAGTTCCATGCTTCCAGATGCTGCTCTTGGACACCGATCCGCAAACGCTGCGAACCGCGGAACAAGGCGATCCGGAAGAAGCGCTGACGCCGGACGAAACGCTCTTCCTTCCGCTGCGCAAGCCCGCCCAGTATCGGGCGGCCTCCGATAAAATCCTGGGCTGGCTGAGCCGGCGCTGGTTGTACAATATTCCGCGGTCGCTCCGCACCGAAGGCTTGCGGCCGCTGGGCCGTTTGGCCTACGTCGACCATGTGGAGCAAGTCAAAGCTCGGCTGCGGCAAGTGCTGGCCGACGCCACGAGCCCCGAGGCGAAAGCCCGCTCGGCCGAGACCGCGGGCGGCAAGCTGCGCAGCGAAAGCCCCCGAGTGTTCGTCATTTCCTCGATCTCCGGCGGCGCTGGCGGCGGCATGCTGTTGGACGTGGGCTACGCCGTGCAGGGATTGCTCCGCGAAGCGGGTTTCGCCAGCGACGGCGTGTGCGGGCTGATGACGCATTCCACGTTGAACAAGAGCGCCGCCAACGACCTGCGCAAGGCGAATGCCTATGCGACGCTGACGGAATTGCACTATTACAACCATTGCGGCGGCGGGTTTCGCGAAGGAACGCCGGGCGTTCTGCCGGCCGGAGAGTTGTCGGCGGCCCCGTTCGGCGATTCCTATCTGGTCAACCTCGGCGAGAATCTTTCCGAGGCCGAACTGGAGGCGGCCTGCGGCGCGGTCTCGCGGTATTTGTATCTCGATGCCGCCACCGCCTGCGGCGGCGCTTTGGATTATTGGCGCGCGGCGGGCCGGCGGCGAATCCAGTTGGAAGACGGCATTCCGCGGCTCCGCAGTTTCGCCATTCACGCGATCGGCTGCGATAAATACGGCGTTGCGAACGCGCAGGCCGATCTGCTCTGCCACCGGCTGGTGAGCGGCTGGCACTCCGACGAACAGATTCATCGCCGCCCGGAAAAGCCGGAATTGGAAATCGACGCGTTGATCCAGCGGTTGTATGCGGCGGCCGACAAAGCGCTGGGCGGTAACGCCGAGACCCAATTCCGGGCGCTGGTCGATCAGGCGCTGCCGGGAGGCGTCAGTGCGGCGCCACAGGGCGAACCGGGCGGCGGGCCCTACGCCGAAGCGTTGGAACGGGTTCACGCCGTGTTGGGAGCGCCGGCCACTGCGAATCAGCCGTCGCTGGCCGGACCGACGCGCATCGAGGCGGCCATTCAAGAATCGGCCAAGAAGTTGGCGGCCGCCTTGAGCGGCTCGATCGTAAAATCGGTCACGGCGCTCGTCGAAGATCCGCGCGGCCGCTTGCCGGTTGCGCTGTTGGCCGTGAACATGTTCCAAGAACAGTTGCGCGAACTGCGGCAGAACGCCGACGACGTGTTTCGCCGATCCTGTTCCGACTCGGCGACGCTGCGAACCAAACTCCAGCGCGGGGACGTCCGCAGCCATGCTCCCCGCTGGTTGAGTTCGTGGGGCGGCAAGGGACGGCAAACTGCCGAAAAACTCCTGGTCGAATATTGCCGCTGGCGCCTGCGGACGATCGTATTCCAGCACCTGGCGTCGCTGATCCAATCCGTTTCCGGGACCGTGGCGACGTTGAACGAACAGCTCGCCCAGTTGAGGCCGAGACTGGAGCAGTTGGCGCGCTCGTTTGCTGCGACGGTTTCGGCGGTCGAAGGCGAAATCCGCCAACCGACCTCGGCGATCGCCGGAAATCGCGAGGCCGAAGCGCAATCCTCGCGGTTTGCCAGCGCTGAATTCTTGTTGGCCTTCGATCAGCGCTTTCAGCAAGAGGCCCTGGGCCCCCAGGGCGGCTTGCTGGGGCTGGCCGCCGCGAACAACGAAGGCTGGAAAAAATTGCGGACGCAACTGCAATTCTACGCTCGCGAAAGCGTGCTCGCGTCGCTGAAAGACGTCGACGCGGCGAAATTGCTCGCCGAACGCCACCCGCAAGAAGAGCAACTTGCGAAGCAGCTCGCCTCGTCGCTTGAAAAAGCGGCGCCCAAGCTGCCCGTCTCGCGGACCGCGAAACGCGCCCTGGCGGTGGTTCCTCAAAGCGCCAGCGGATGCGCCGTGGCCCAAGCCATCCAACGCCGCCTGCCGAACGTAGCTCTGACCGTCGCCGACGCCGGCAGCGATCTGGTGTTCTGCCAAGAAGTCGAGTTCTTGTCGCTGGCCAAGGCGGCGGCGGCGCTGATCGAGTGCCGTCCCGACTATGCCGCGGCCGCGAGACGCGTCTTGACGCGGCTCGACGTGCCTTGGAGTTCGCTGCCGTTGGGCAAAGACCGCCGGCCGTGCTCCGAAGCCGCCCTCGAGCCAGTCGGCCTGGGAGTTTCGCCATGAGCCAGACGTTTCATTCTCGCGATTTTCGGGCGATCGAGTGGTACGGCGCCCATTACGAGTTCAACGCCCCCCAGGCCGCTTGCGTGCAGGTGCTGTGGCGAGCCTGGCTAGGCGGCACGCCGATCATCCGCGAAGAGCATGTGCTCCAGACGGCTCGCGTTCGGGCGCGTTCCTTGAAAGAGGTCTTCAAGGCGCCTCCCGGCCAAAATGCCTGGGGAACGCTGATCGCCGACGGCGATCGCCGCGGCACGGTGCGTCTGGCGGAAGCGGCTGCCGTCCCGCCCGGCGCCGAGCACGGCTAGCCTTGCGTGCTGCTTGGCCCCCTGCCGGGCGGCGAGCTGCGCGGGGGCCGCTTCGAATCGCCCTGCTCTTTGTTGACACCGCCGTTTGTCGCCATTAGTCTAAATCAACACGGGGTTTACTGATTCCGTGTAACTTTGGCGCTCGCCTATTCCTTGCCGGACAGAGTCTTCTTGCCGGACAGAGTGTCTTCGTCGGACGCCGCCACTCGTCGAACAGAGATTTGTCGGACAGTTATTTGCCGTGGGACCGTACCGGCAACGGTCCCACAGCCCCTAAACCACGCGATTTCGGAGCCGCAAATGGCCACGAGCATGGGCGATTTTACGGAAATTCTCATCCGGCAGGGGGTCATCAGCCCCAATCAGTTGGCCGAAGCGCAACAAATGGCCCGCGGCTCGGGCGTGAAAGTCGGCGACGCCCTGGTGCGACTGGGCTACGCCACCAGCGAAGAAGTCATGCGGGCCATGGCCCAAGAACATGGCTACGACTACGTCGATCTGACGGAAGTCGTGATTCCCCCTTCGGTGGTCGAACTGGTGCCGGAGTCGGTGGCTCGCGAAAACGCCATTTTGCCGATGGACGAAGAGGATGGCGCGTTGAAGGTCATCATCAGCGACCCGATGGACTTCGAAACGCTCGACAAGCTGCGGTTCATTTTGAATCGCAAGGTCGAAATCGCCCTGGCGCCTCGCGAAAGCATCGTCGACGCGATCAATCGCCACTACGGTCTGACCGAGGGCGAAAGCGCCGACTCGATGCTGCAAGAGTTCACCGACACCGCCATCGACTTCACCGAAACCGAAGAGACGGCGGCCACGTCCGATGAAGCGGTCGATGAAACCAGCGCCCCGATTGTCCGACTTGTACACCTGATCATTACCGAAGCCGTGCAGCTTCGCGCTTCCGACATTCACATCGAGCCGTTCGAGAACCGAGTGCGGGTCCGCTACCGGATCGACGGCGTGTTGCAAGAACGCGATAGCCCCCCCAAACGGTTGCTCGGCGCCATTTTGTCGCGCCTCAAGATTTTGGCGAAAATCGACATCGCCGAGCGTCGCCGAACTCAGGACGGACGCATTAAGGTCACCGTCGGGGAAAAGGAACTGGACTTACGCGTCAGCGTGCTGCCCACCAGCCACGGGCAGTCGGTGGTCATGCGGCTGCTCGATAAAGACAGCATTCGGGTGGGCGTCAGGCAACTCGGATTGGGGGAAGACGATTTTCGGACGTTCCAGGGGCTCATTAAACGCCCCAACGGGATTGTTCTCGTCACCGGCCCCACCGGTTCGGGCAAGACAACCACCCTTTACGCCGCTCTCAACGAGCTGAACCGCCCCGACCGCAAAATCATCACGGCCGAAGACCCGGTCGAATATTACCTGCCCGGCATCAACCAGGTCGAGGTGAGGCACAGTATCGGGCTCGACTTCGCCCGCATTATCCGATCCATGTTGCGCCAAGCGCCGAACGTGATCCTCGTGGGCGAAATGCGCGATAGCGAGACGGCCGAGATGGGAATCCAGGCTTCTTTGACTGGACACTTGGTTTTCAGTACACTTCATACGAACGATGCGCCCGGAGCTGTTACAAGAATGGTCGACATGGGCGTACCCGCCTATCTGGTGGCTAGCAGCGTGATCGCGATTCTCGCCCAGCGTCTGGTGCGCGTCGTTTGCCCGAAGTGCAAGCATCCTCATACCCCTTCGGAAGCCGTGCTGGAAACTGCGGGCATCACCGCTGAAATGGCTGCCAACGCGACCTTTATGAAGGGCAAAGGCTGCTCGTACTGTTCCAAGACGGGCTATCGAGGGCGGTTGGGAGTGTTCGAGTTGATGACTATGACGCCGCGGATCCGCGAACTGGCGTTCCAGGGAGCGAGCACGCAAGACATCCGCAGGGCTGCCGTCGCGCAAGGGATGCACACGGTTTATCAGGACGGCATCCGCAAGGTGCTCAAAGGCATCACCACGCTGGAAGAGGTGTTCCGCGTGTCGAAGAAGGATGCGGAGTGAAGAAGTACAGAGAAAGTTGGCGTTCGCGCCCCACGAATTTGAGTTTGCGTGACGGCACGCGAATAATCTGCCGTGCGGGGGCGCGGAACTTTCCCAGCGCAAAGATTGCCTTGGCGGCATACGAGCCATCAGACCGGCCAGTCCGGCTCGATCCAGTGCCGAGCAGGTCAAGTTTGCCGAACAGGGTAATCTCGAGTTGCAACGGAATTGAACGAATCGGTTCAGTTGCCTCGGCGGTCGCTAGGAAGCGCTCCGGCAGGGTTTTTCAGGGCAACCCTGGCCGGCACGGCTAACCCAGCCGAGGCCCGCGAGAAAGACACGTCATGGGTACGATTCTCATCGATAAGCTGCTCCACACGGTGGTGAACCAGGGCGCTAGCGATCTGCACATCGCCGTCGGCCAGCCGCCCGTCGTGAGACTGCACGGCCGGATGCGCAAGCTGGAAACCAAGGTCCTCACCTCCGAGGACACCGTGGCGCTGATGAAGAGCATCGCGCCCGACCGCTGCCAGACCGAGTTGCAGGAGATGGGCGGCAGCGACTTTGGCTTCGCCTTCGGCACGGCGGCCCGTTTTCGCGTATCGATTTTCAAGCAGAAGGGCAACGTCGGGATGGTGCTGCGGCAGATCCCGAACAAGTTCCTCACCATGGAGCAACTCGGCCTGCCCAAGGTCTGCAAGGAACTCATTATGCGGCCCCGCGGTCTGTTTCTGGTCACTGGGCCGACCGGTTCGGGCAAGAGCACCAGCCTGGCCAGCATGATCAATTATCTCAACGAAAACGTCGACCACCATATCATTACGATCGAAGATCCGATCGAGTTCTATCACAACCACAAGATGTCGACGGTCAACCAGCGCGAGGTGGGCGTCGACGTGCCGAGCTTCGCCGAAGCCATTCGCCGCGCCTTGCGTCAAGATCCCGACGTGATTCTGGTGGGCGAAATGCGCGATTTGGAAACGATCGAGGCCGCGATCACCGCGGCTGAAACGGGCCACGTCGTATTCGGCACGCTGCACACCACCGGCGCCCAAGGCACCGTCAACCGCATCATCGACGTCTTCCCGACCACTCAGCAGGATCAGATCCGCACGCAGCTTTCGACTTCCATCATCGGCATCCTGTCGCAGGCGCTGCTGCCCAAGATTTCCGGCGGCCGCATCGCCGCTCACGAAATGCTGGTGGTGACGCCCGCCATCGCCAACCTGATCCGCGAGAACAAGACGTTCCGCATCAACTCGTCGATTCAGACGGGCGCCAAGTTCGGCATGCAGTTGCTCGACGACCACATGTTCCGGCTCTGGAAGGAAGGCGCCGTCAGCAAGGAAGAAGTGATGGTCAAAGCGAACAAGCCCGACGATCTGGCGACGCGCATCGCCCGCGCCGAGCGCGGCATGTTCGAAGATGAAGACGGAGAAGAGGAAGAAGACGACGGTGAAGAATAAACGAAAGTCGGGGGTCGGAAACGCCGCTTGAGGCCTGCCTCGCGACGTCCGGCTCTTAGCCCAATCCATCCCACGCAACCTCCTAGCCACTAATTCGCCATGGCCATCCGACGCATCGGTCAAATCTTTGTCGACCTGGGTTTCATCAGCGACGAGCAGTTGGAAATCCTGCTCGACGAGCAGCAGCAGCGCCCGCACGAAATGCTCGGCCGCATCGCCGAGAGCATGGGCTTCATCAACGACGAGCAATTGGCCCAGGCTCTGGCCGAGCAGATGGGCATGCAGGCCATCAGCCTGGGCGAGGTCGTGATTCCGCCCGAAGTCTTGGGCTACGTCACCGAGCCGATGGCTCAACTGTACCGCATTATTCCGATCGCCTTCCGCGACAACACGCTGACCATTGCCATGTGCGATCCGCAGAAGCTCTCGATTCTCGACGAGCTGCGGACGTTCCTGGGCTACGACGTGCGGGCCGTGGTGGCCACCGAGCACGACGTGCTCAAGGCCCTCGAACGCTTTTACGCCAGCAACGAAAGCGTCGAGTCGATCATCGACGAGTTGGCCGGAGACGCCGAACTGGCCGCGCAGGCCGAGGCGGCGGGCCGAGCCAACGCCTTCGATCTGACCAGCGTCGAGGCCCTGGCCGACAGCGCCCCGGTCCGCAAGTTGCTGAACATGGTGCTGTTGTTGGCCATCAAGGACCACGCCAGCGACTTGCACTTCGAACCGTTCGAGCAGGAGTTCAAGATTCGCATCAAGGCCGACGGCGTGCTGTACGAAATGGTGCCGCCGCCGCGGCATCTGGCGTTCGCCATCACCACGCGGATCAAGGTCATGGCGAATCTCGACATCGCCGAGCGCCGCTTGCCGCAAGACGGCCGCATCGAATTGACCGTCGGCGGCCATCCGGTCGACTTGCGAGTCAGCGTGTTGCCCACCATGTTCGGCGAAAGCGTCGTGATGCGGGTGCTCGATCGCTCGGTCGTGCGGCTCGACCTGAACGCGGTGGGCATGGACGCGCCGACCCTCAAGGCGTTTCGCGAGGTGATCGCGCGACCCAACGGCATCATTCTCGTCACCGGGCCGACCGGCTCGGGCAAGACGACCACGCTCTACTCGGCGCTCAATGAATTGAACGACATCCAGGACAAGCTGATCACGACCGAAGACCCGGTCGAATACGACATGGACGGGATCGTGCAGGTGCCGATCGACGCCTCGATCGGCAACACGTTCGCCCAGTGCCTGCGCGCCATCTTGCGGCAAGATCCCGACAAAATCCTGGTGGGCGAAATTCGCGATACCGAAACGGCCGAAATCGCCGTGCAAGCGTCGCTCACCGGACACACGGTGTTCAGCACGCTGCACACCAACGACGCGCCGGGCACGATCACGCGGCTGCGCGACATGGGCGTGCCGCCGTTTTTGATCACGGCCACCGTCGAGGCCATTTTGGCGCAGCGCCTGGTGCGCCGCGTCTGCGCCAATTGCCGCGACGAGTCGCGGCCCAGCGGCGAAATGCTGGCCGAATTGAACATGACCGCCGAAGATTTCGAGGGCAAGCAGGTGTTCCGCGGCAAGGGCTGCGAGGCCTGCAACAACACGGGCTACAAAGGGCGCGTCGGCCTGTTCGAACTGATGGTGTTGAACGACGACTTGCGCGACATGGTGATGCGCAACGCCTCGACCGACGAACTGCGCGAGCGGGCCAAGAGCTTCGGCATGGTCACGCTCCGCGACGCCGGCCTGGACGCCGCCTACAAGGGAATGACGACGGTCGAAGAGGTCGTCCGCGAAACGATTATGGAAGGCTAGGAGTTTTCAGTTTTCGGTGTTCAGTTTTCAGCTTTTGAAGTGAAAACGAACTCTGAACACTGAGAACTGAACACTGAAAACCGAATACTGAAGGCTGAACTGCCATGCCGACTTATCAATTCGAGGCGATGGACGCCACCGGACAGGAGATCAAGGACGTCATCGACGCGCCAACCGAGGAGGAAGCGCAAGCCACGATACGCCAGATGGGCTACTTCGTGACGAAGATCTCCGTCAAGAAGGCCCGCAAGGCCGCGGAAAAGAAAAAGGACAAAGGCGGCAAGACCTTCGCCATCGGCAGCGTCAACGGCAAAGTGCTGACCACCTTCACCCGGCAGTTGTCGATTCTGCAAGACGCCGGCCTGCCGATTCTGCGCAGCCTGCGAATCTTGCAAGACCAGCAAAAGGGCGGCCGCTTGCGCAACAGCCTGATCGACGTCTGCGACGACATCGAATCGGGCTCGACCTTGAGCGAAGCCATGTCCAAGTGCCCGAAGGCCTTCGACCGGCTGTACGTGAACATGATCAAGGCCGGCGAAGCGGGCGGCGCCCTGGAAACCATCTTGCGCCGCCTGGCCGAGTTCCAGGAAAAGGCCCAGTCGCTGAAGCGCAAGGTCAAAGGCGCGATGGTCTATCCGGTCGTGGTCGTGTTGGTGGCCGTCGGCATTTTGACCTTCATCATGATCAAGATCGTGCCGGCGTTCATCAAGATCTTCGCCGACTTCGACGCCGAACTGCCCCCCATGACGATCATGCTGATCGGCATTTCCGAGTACTGCGTCGGCTATTGGTACACGATTCCGCTGATCCCCACGGCCATCTGGCTGATGGTCAAGCTGATCCGCAAGTTCCGCTACGGCCGGGCCGGCTGGGACACGTTCATCATCAAGATGCCCGTCTTCGGGCAGATCATCGAGAAAAACATCGTGGCCCGCACCACGCGCACGCTGGGCACGTTGGTGGCCAGCGGCGTGCCGATTCTCGAAGCCTTGAACATCACTCGCGAAACCAGCGGCAACGCCGTCTTCGAGCGGATGTTCTCGAAGGTCTACGAGTCGATTCGCGAGGGCGAATCGATCTCCAAACCGATGAAGGAATACTCGCGGCCCGGGTTCAATTTCGTCGCCGTCTTTTTCTGGACGTTCTTCGTGCCCGGCGTCGGCGTACTGTTGTACCTGATGCGCTGGAACAAGCGGATCGTCGACGACCTGGTGGTGAACATGGTCGACGTGGGCGAAGAGACGGGCGAATTGGACGTGATGCTCTACAAGGTGGCCGACAACTACGACGAGGAAGTGGCCGTCTTGACCGAAAGTTTGATCAGCTTGCTCGAACCGTTGTTGATCGTGGTGTTGGGCGTGATGGTCGGTTTCATCGTCATCGCGCTGTTTTTGCCGCTGGTCAGTTTGATCGAGAAGTTGACGTAAGAGGTAGGTAGTAGGCGGTAGGCGGCAGGCAGGGACGCGTCGGGAATCAGGCGTCAGGCGCGTGAAGCATGGAACTTGGAACTTGGAACCTTTAACTCTTCCGCGGAGCCGGCCATGAAGTCCGTCGCAACCCACCCCCGCCGGGGCTTTACGCTCGTCGAACTGTTAATGGTGATCACCATCATCGGGATGCTGATGGCGCTGCTGGTGGCAGGGGTCATGCGCGCCTTGGTGACCGCCAAGATCGCCCGAATCACCGTCGAGGCGGGCATGCTCGACACCGGCGTCCAAAACTACAAGAACGAAATCGGCGGCGATTATCCGCCCGATTGCAGTTTTCTAGGAACGACGCAACAGTGGGTCGATGTGCGGAACAACCGCATTCTCGCCCATTTACGCAAGGCGTTCCCCCGATTCTACGTTAGCGGGTATGGGAACACATCGGGGCCAGTATCCGCGCAAGGGACGCTGCAATACGCCGTACAGCAGGCCTTCAAGGACTACGACGCGGCGAGCCCCCCCCTGCCCTATCCGGCTACAACGCCCAATGGAGCGTCGGTTTGGGGCGACCTCAATAACCTCGATCAGGCCGAATCGCTGGTCTTCTGGCTCGGTGGATTGCCCGCGCCGCCGGTTCTCAACACGACCAGCAACACCTATTCGTTCCGGCTGGCGGGCTTCAGCGCCAACAAACTGCAGCCTTTCAACCTGATCGATGGCTCGCGCCTCAAAGGGCCCTTCGAATTCCAGGAGCAGCGTTTTGGCGACGCCGACGGCGACGGCTGGCTCGAATACTACCCGCCGGTCGATTTGCCGCCCCAACCGACGGGCAGTAGCGCCGCGCAGCCAGGCAATGCAACCGCCCCCTACGTGTATTTCAATGCAGGTTCGTATGCCGACGTCACGCCCTCGAACGGCTTCCCGGCATATCCTTCCTCCGGTCAATATCCTGCTGTCACCGGCGGCTCGATGCCTGTGTTTCCCTCGAACAGTTATGCAAGCCTGTGGGGCGCGGCCATTCCGTACGCGAATGCCTACAACATCAGCACCACTCCGGCGCAACTGACCTGGTTCAACCCCGAAAAGTTCCAGATCGTTTCGGCCTCGCTCGATTCGATGTACTGGTCGCTCACGACCGGGGCTTCGTCCGGACCGGACGATTTCCGCGTGTTCCCCAGCGGAACCCATTACAGCCAGGCCGACTTGGATAACGTCACGAATTTCTCGAACGGCAAACTCCAGGACTCCTTGCCATGAGCCGCGTTTTTCACGGGTTGCCGGAACGGCCCGCCGGCCGCGGCATTCGGTCGCGGCGCTGCGGTCGTCGCGCCGGCTTTACGCTGATCGAACTCTTGGTTGCCATGACGGTAATTGGCATCCTTTCCGGGCTCGTTTACGGCGCTTTGCAACGAGCCGGAACCGCCTCGCGGATCGTCCACACCAAATCGACGATCGCCAAGCTCAACGCCTCGCTGATGGATCGCTGGGATTCTTACCGCACGCGGCGGCTGCCGGTGGACCCCAAGGCGATCCTCCTTTCACCGACCCCGCAAGGCACGAACGCTCGCAGTTTCGTAAACACGCTTTGGGTGAACCGCGGATCGCAAACGAAGGATACGCTTGGAGTTTTGCCAACCAGTCCCAACTTCCCGTCCAACCTTCAAATTGCCGCGACCCGCCTCGCCTGCATGCGCGAACTGATTGCGTACGAGATGCCGCAACACTTTGACGATATCATTGGCAACTTCAATGCCGCGACTTCTGCGGGCGCCTTCACGGTTCGCACGCCGCCGACCTTTCTACCGACTTATCCGCCCTTGGCGACTGCCTACGTTGCGGCGATCAATCGCGCCTCTAGCGGCGGAGCAAGCTTCGCGCAAATCAGGGCGAACGACGGCGCCGAGTGCTTGTACTTGATTCTGACGATCGGCTCGACGGATAGCGGCATGTTCGGCGAACAATTGCCCAACCAAGACATCGGCGACGTAGACGGCGACGGGCTGCCGGAGTTCCAGGATGCCTGGGCGGTGGCGATGAACAGTTATGCGCCCAAAGGGCAGGCCAACTCGCCGATCGATTTCTTGCGCTGGGCGCCCGGCTTCGTGTCGTCGATTCAACCCGATCCGCAGCCCATCAAAGTCGGCGACATGATCGGAAATCCGCCGACCGCGGCAACGGCCGCGAACGTGCAAGCCGCCTCGATCGAATTCTGCCTTGTACATCACGATTATTTCGATCCGCTGAAGCTGGATACCATGACGCCGACCAACCCAAACGTTCGCGGATTTCAGCTCACGCCGTTGATCTACTCGGCCGGCCCTGATGGTAATTGGGCGCTCGATTACGGGCAGCCCTACACACTCGATCCTTACGATGCCACGGGAGTGTTCGCCGGAACGCCATCGCAGGGCAGCAGCGACGACATCACCAACCACGACCTCGACACACGGACCGGAAAATGAGCACCTCGCGACAATCCCGTGACGTTGGCCGCCCGCGGCGCGGAGTCACCCTGGTCGAGTTGCTGGTGGTGATCCTCGTCATGCTGATGATTACGGCGGTGACGCTCCCTGCCATGCGCCCCGCGCTGGAGGGCCGCAAGATTCGCGAAGCCGCCCGCATGGTCGAGGTTTTCTTGAGCGGCGCCCGCAATCGGGCCATGCAAACCGGGCACGCCTTCGGCGTGCTGATTAAGCCCGACGAGCACAACCCTTCGCAGTGCATCGAACTCTCGTACGTGGAACAGCCGCCGCCCTACACGGGCGATTACCAGAACTCTACGATCGCAATTCTCGGCAATGGCGGGTTCGGCGTCTGGGTTAATGACAAGCCTTACGTTGACGGGATGGGCAATCTCGTGCCAAGCCTAATCTACAGTAGCGCTCCGGTTTTCACGTTGCAGGACATTGGCTGGATTCAGAATCTGGCCCCTGGCGACATATTCACGCTGGCGGACGACGATACCATCCATTACCGAATCTACGCTGGCGAACCGTTCATCGACGTCAACGGCGACGGGGTGTACACCAATACGCCCGCCCTCAAAGAACCGTTCAACGACGTCGACGGCAGCACAAGCTACACGCCGCCCACCGGCGCGCCGATCGATCCCATTACTGGCTTTTTCACGGGGCCTTCATTTCCCCAGATCACTTGGGGAATGCCGACGGCGTTTATCACCTATACCTACGCCGATCCGGCGCTGGCCATTCAGTATATGTCGGTGACCGGCAGCGATACGAAAAAAACTCTTTTTCCGTATCCATTTATGCTCGGATTCGACGCCCGTCATGCTGGGATGACGCCGTATGCAATATCGCATAAATACTCAAAATTGGGGGCGAGCGGAGGGTTTTCGTTCCAATTCCTCCGCCGCCCGATTCCGGCGTCCAGCACCAAGCTCAACCTGCCGGACTCGACCTGCATCGATCTCGGCGGCAATTACGTGGACAAGGCGACGGGCAATATCGTGGGCGTGCCGGGCTCGGGGCTGGAATTGCTGATTCCGTTTTCGAGCGGCAGCAAAACGCTGGGCGACTTTGCGACGTTCCGGCCCAACCCGCTGCTCGACCCGGTGATCGAACCCAATTCGCCAACCGACCTTATCAGCCGGCCGATCATGATCACCTTCGACCCCAGCGGAGTCGTCGACTGGGTTTACAGCTTCGACGACCGGCATTTCATCCCTAACGTCTCTCTGGCGGCATCGGCCATCAACTACACCGACTATCAAGGACGTCTGGCGGCCAGCCCGATTTACTTCCTCATCGGGCAGACCGCGCTCGTCAACGGCAACCCGGAAACCTTGCCGGCGCTCGTCAACGGCACGGCGCCGTTGAACCCCATCTTCAACGTGCAAGATCCGACCAGCCTCTGGGTGGCGATCAACCCGCGAACCGGCCTAGTGTCGACCACGGAGAACGTGCCGCCGGATTTGACCCAAGCGCCGCCCACCACGCAAACGCCGGCCAGTCCCCAAATACAGCTCTATCTCAACGCCCAGACTTACAAGGCCAGGGCCATTGCCCGCGAAGCCTTGAACATGGGGGGAATGTGATGCGCGAGAGTAATGCAAGGGCCGCCGAAACGCTCCCAGCGAAACGGCGCGCCGCCGGCATCACGCTGATCGAGGTCTTGGTTTCGATCGGGGTGCTGGCGATCGGCCTGCTCGGCGCCGCCACCATGCTGCCGTTGGCCAAATACTACTCGGCCGAAGCCAATACGTATGATCGAGCCGGCACGCTCGGCGCTCAGGCTTACCATGACTTGCAAATCCGCGGTTATCTTGGACCCAAGAAATGGATCGACCCCCAAGGGGCCTTCACCTTCACGAATCAATCCATCATGGTGATTGACCCGTTGGCGATCACCTACGCCGAGAGCACCTACGCATCGACTACGTCGACGCAGAATCTTGCGCCAGTTTTCTTCCCTGCGATCCCAAGCAACAACCCCAACCCGCCGATTTCCGGGGCGCCGATATGCTTTCGCACGACCGTCGATATCACGAACAACTGGCCCGATTCCGCGCCACAGCCGAAGTCGGTCAGCGGGGGCGTGTCGATGCCTTTCGCCATGGCCGATCGCGTGTTTCGTTCCAACGACGACCTGGTTTTCGATATTCCTGGCAGGCCCGACCTGCGGCCGAAAACGCCGACCGGATCGCTGTCGCCCGACTACAACGGCGATTTTTCATGGATCGTCACCGTTTCGCATTCTCCGACCGACCTTTTCAACGCGGCGAATATGCAGCGATTTCGATGCTCGGTCGTGGTGCTCAAGAAACGCGATCTAAACCTCAATCCTGGCGATTGGCCAGCGCCGCCCCTAGGCAAAAAGCCGCCGCCGGAAAGAATTGTGTTGGCGGATTTCATTAACCCGCCGGCATATATGGGCGGCCTGTCGCCGCCGCCGTCACGCGCATTACCCGTTTACCCGGACGCCGCCTTGAATCTTCGCACGACGTCTTCGGTCGGCGCGACGAATTGGCTCGACGGGCTGCGGGCCAATCAGTACATCATGCTTAGCGCGAACTATATCGTGACGTTTCCAGGCAGCAGCGTAAAGACCTTCCCAGTGGCGGACTGGTATCGCATCGTTTCGGCTGGTGAAGCAGCGCAAGTCTCTGGCGGAATCGCTAGCCGCCAAGTGGTCGTAACTGGAACGGATTGGCCTGCCACGTCGACGCTTGGCGGAACGCCAATTTGGATCGACGCGGACGGCACGGCGGGAGCGCCAAACGGGGTCGATACGGTCTTTTGCACGATCGTCGACGGCGCCGTGGCGGTCTACGACGACGTGATTACGCTCGACAATTCACTGATGCGAGATTGATCGCTGATGCGAGATTGAATCGCCTGACGCCGGCTTTTCACCGGCGCCGGCGCTGTTACGAAACACAAACGAAGCGGGCCAGGGCAAACGAACGCTTCGCTGTTGGAGGAAAAGGAACATGTCCGCTCGTGTATCGCCTCGTACGGTTCGCTCGCGCCGGCGCTCGTCGCCCGATGCGCGCCGCGGCGTATTGCTGCTGATCGTCCTGGCTCTGTTGGCCCTGCTCACGCTCTTGGGCCTGACGCTGGTCGTCGCCACGTCGCAAGGCCGGATGAGCGCCGTTGCGGCGGCGCGGGCCAATGCCGAAGCCGTTCGCGACGACTCCGCCGTCGACGAAGTGCTGAACCAAGTGGTGCGAGGCACGAACGATTCCGATTCGCCCTTGCAAGGGCACAGCCTGCTCGAAGATCTCTACGGCCCGCCGCAATTGTACGGCCGCGTGTTGCCCACCAACGCCGCCGCCCCCGCGGTCGTGCAAGTGGCCGGCGGCCAACTGCTCGACATGAACGTCGCGGCTTCGACTGGCTACGGGCTGGCGCCATACAACGGCGCCTACTGCGGCCAGGTGATCACCATGATCGACGGTCCGGCGCAAGGCTATTCGAGCCGCATCGTCGGCTACCTCTACAACGGCGGAACTCCGCCCACGGCCACGATTCAAGTCCTCTCGTTCAACGGCCTCGTCCCCAATCCGGCGATGGGCACGTACCTGGGCGACCAGTTTTTGGTCAACGGCCGCCCGTTTTCCGGCACGGGCTTCGGTTTCGACCTGACCAAGGCGGGACTTGGCGATATGACCGGCGCCCCGCACCTCAACACAACCTGGAATCCGCCCACGACGTTGGCCGCCCCTTACTCGCTAAACATCATAATGGGCAACGACGTCACGGGGCCGATGCTCACCGCGCAGGAATCGACCGTCACGCCCGACGTGCCGATGCCGAACAAGCCGGGGGCGACAGGCATGCCTTATGCCTATCTGCCCAACCATGCGCAGATTCAGTTGACGCAGCCGTTGGCGACGGCTCCCAAGTACGCCGTGCCGCCGTATTACTTCGACGTCGCCGGACCCGGCGGCGCCAACGAGTCGTACGACGCGGTCGATTTCCAGAACATGCTGCTGGCCATGCACGTCAATTATGGATCGGGCAATGCAATCACGCCGATTCCTTCGTTGCACCGGCCGGAACTGATCGCCTGGTATGCGCAGCAGAACTACTTGCTCACCAGTAAGTCGGCCGTCCCGCTTGCAATCCGCCGCAAGGCGGTGCTGCGTCCCGAGCCGATGGACCAGGTGTTCCTTCCGAGCCAGGACCTCAACGGCAACGGCGTGTGGGACTTCCGCGAGCCGTTCTTCGACATGGACCTCTCGGGAACCTACACTACCGGCGACTATTTCCTGGACCTCAACGGCGACGCACTTTGGACTGCCGGCGACCTCGATTATAGCGGCAATCAATTCAATCCGATCACGGGCTGTTGGTATCTCCAAAGCTCCGACACGCCTCCGGTCTGGCCACCGGTCAAGCCTCCGCTCTGGCGAAAAGATAATTCCGCAATCGGCGGCTTGGACGTCGACAACGACAACGACGGCCTTCCCGACAGCATTTGGGTCGACGTCGGCCTGCCGGTGCAAACGTTGGCCGACGGCACGCAGTACAAGTCGCTGGCCGCCATTTTGTGCGTCGACATGGACGGCAAGATCAACCTGAACGCCCACGGCACGATTGCGCAGCTCGACCCGAATCGATATTTAAACGCGGAAGTCGGGCCGACTGGGTCGGTCGCCGCGCCGATCGTGGGTTCATCTTATGTCGATGCCAAAGACGGCAAGACATACTACCCATCGAGTGGTGGATTGCTGTACCCGATGTATTCGCAGTCGGGAATCGTGCAGCGAATCGCCCCGATCGGCCAAGGGTACGGCACGGCAGAGGTCAATCCGGCGTACATGTTGTCGCGCGCAGCAACAGGGAGCCTTACCGGAGCAATCACGCCCGCGGCGTTGAATTATTACACCTACCTGATGATGGGCTACGCCTACTACGACTACAGCACAACCCCGCCAACGTTCAGGTATTCGGTCGACGGGAAATACGGCGAATCGGCGCGAGTGTACCCGAATTCGACTTACTGGGGGCTGTTTCCGCCCAGCAACGACAACAGCCCGTACCCGATTCCAGCAGTACTGACTCCCCCGAATCCAGGATATACGTTCAGTTATTACCTGTTGGGCGGGCCGCGGCCGGGCTGGTCGCGCTGGATCGATCCCTGGATGACCAACTTGACTTCCTCCAATTCGGTTCTCGACCCATCGCTGACGGGCTGGGATTGGGTCAACGATCCGATGACGCTCGCGCGGTTTTCGGATTATCGGCCTTATCTGCTGACGCCGTTCAACCAACTGGAAGGGATGAATTCGCAGCAAGGCGTATTCTTCGATTTCATCGGCGCCGGACTGCTGCCGACCGCGGGTTCCGCGGCCGCGCTGCCGACTGCGGGTTCCGCCGCCGCGCCCCCTTGGTATTCTGCTATTTCCGCCCAGGCCAATCCTGGCGTGCATTTGCCGACCGCGCATGGTTCGCCTTACGACCTGCTCGCGCGCGGCGTGGTGGCTACCGATCTGCGCGGCGTGCCGTACTATGCGGGAACCACTGCGCTTCCGTGGATGGCGGGCTCGGCGGCTCTCGGCGCGACCGACCCATCGCTGCCGACCGCGGTGACCGTTCCCCCCGTGCCCCCGACCGGCATCCTGTACGATGCGTCGATCGACGCGCTCAACGACGCGGTCGACAGCCCTTACGAGCTCGACTTGTCGCCGAACGCCCAACACGCGGGGCGGATCACCGGCAATCTCGGCGGCAAGGGCGACGCGCCCAGCGACGCGCCGATCACGCCGTCCGAGTTGGAAGGCGTATTGCGCGTCAACGACCCCGACGCGGCCGATTTTCGCAAGCGGCTCGACCAGTTGGAGACCGTATATGTGAAAGATGCTGCTCCAACCAACCCTCTCGTACCTCCCGGAACGCAGCCCTACCCTTCATCGCTGAGGCACGCCCGTTTGTCGCTGACTTCCGAAAGCTGGGATCTGCCGGTGCCGAGCGTGGCGTTGACGCCGCAGCAGATGCAGGACGTGGCCTATTTCAACAATCTGTTCAGCGTCTCCAACTTCCCGCAATTGAACCTCAACGGCTTGAGTGTGACCGATTTGGCCCGGGCCAGGATTCTTTCCGAGAACGTAGGCAACGCCGCGTACACCGTGCCCAATGCCGCCGACCTTTCCTTGTTCGGCAATATCAATAGCAATCAGGCGGCTGCCGTGAGCTATTCCGGCGTTTGGCCGCTGTTGGCGCCCGAAGTGATCATGGGCCTGCGGCTCGATATCAACCGCCTGCTGGGCAACGGCCAAGACGACAACGGCAACGGCGTGGTCGACGAGCCGACGGAGGCCGTCCAGGTTAGCGGGACCGTCGTGATGACCGAAGTCATGACCTACCCCTGGTCGCCGAACAAGTCGCTGCCGGATCCATCGGGCGCGAAGAATCTCTCGACTCTCATGAACAACACGAAGCAATGGCTCGATTTGAATAACGACGGGCTATTGCCGATGGTCGGCGGGGTGACTCCGCTCATAACCGATCCGCAGTACCCTGGCGCCGCTGCGCTCGGCGATCCGTCTCTGGCCGACACGCGCGCCCGACAACTGCTGGCGCGGCACCTTTACGTGACGATGATGCTGTTGCTGGACGACCGTTCGAATAATTTGAATTATTTGACGGAGCAGAAGTTGATGTCCAACCAGTATATCGCCGGCGCCGCACAACTGCCTTGGAGCGGCTTGGGCGCCAATTCGCGCGTGCAAGCCGCGTACTTGATTGCTCAATGGTCAATCAACGCGGTCGATTTTCGCGATCGCGACTCGATCATGACGCCGTTCGAGTTCGACATTTTTCCGTTCCGCGACGACGATGCCAATGTATTGAACGGCACTTGGGATGTCGACGACATCATCGATCCGACCGGCGGCGTCGTATTGCCGGGCAGCAAGCTCGACGATTCGAATCCCTTCTACAACAATCCGGCTGTCCCCATCCGCGGCATCGTCTGGGGCTGCGAACGGCCCGAGTTGTTGATCACGGAAACGATCGCCACGCACGACCGGGGAACGGACGACACGAACAAAGCCGAACCGCCCAGTACCGGCAACCCGGATACCTACACCAACGATCCGGGGTCTTTGGACCTGGATTACGACCAGGTGCGCCGTCCGCGCGGCTCGTTGATTCTTGAGTTGTACAACGCCACGAACATTGCGGACGCCCCGCAACGCGACTTGCAATTCGATCCTCAATTGCCGCTCCAAACGCCTCCCCTTCCGCAGCCGTGGGTGGGGACGGATCTGAACGGGAATCTCGGCTACGGAGTCAACCTTTCGCAAGTGGCAGTGGGAACGCCGCTGGGCGGCGGCCCGAGCGCTTCGCCCGTGTGGCGGATTGCGATCACCTACTCGTTGAACTTCGACGAATCAGGCTTTTATACAAAATCTCCTTACGCCGCCGTCGTCAGTCCTGCCACTCCTGCGGCGCTCGACCCGCGAGCGCCCATCTTGCCGCCGACGTACATTCATCGAGCCGCGTATTTTGCGCCGTATCAGCCTGCCTTTCTTAACTCCAGCGGCCTGAACATGAACGAGGTTCCGTCGGCGCAGAGTTTCTTTCTCGATCCGGGCGTGTTTGCCACCGGCAAAGGCGCCTTGATGTTGCCGCCCGACTATTATGCCGTCGTAGGCCCGGCCGCCCCCAATACGAGCGGAGTCAACGCGATTTATCTGGGCGAGAATAAGAAGGATATTTATCCCAATAGCAATTCCCTCGTGCTTCAACTTGGCAATCAGACGGCTCACAATACTACATTCGCTTCGTACAACGACAGCTCTGGGACGCTTACGCCTAACTCCGCTTACAGCGCAGGGAATATGAAGCCCATCATTGGCGTGCCGATCCAAACGACCTGGCTGACGACGACCCCGATGGGGTCTACTTATCCATACACCTACCTTGCGCACGGCGCTGGAATTCCTTCAGGGACGTTGCGGATGAGCGTCTCCGAACCGGAATACGGGTATCCGCTGTGGCCGTTGACAGGCGGCGGTTCGACCTGGGATGACGCCACCTACTATTCAACGACGCCGCCCGCGACTCCCGCGACCCCAACGATCACGAATTTTCCGACGCATCCATTCGACGGCGGCCTAAGCACTTACCTGCCGGGAACAAGCACGAAGCCGAACTCGTACGTGTCTCCTGATGGCACGGATAACATGCCTCAGATGACGCCGTTCTATACGGCGGTGTACTTGCAGCGGTTGGCGGATCCGCTGTCGCCGTGGAATCTAACCTCGAATCCTTATATTACCGTTGACAGCATGCCCGTCGATTTGACGGCGTATACGGGCGAGAATCAACCCACGAGCAGCGGTACGGCGTCGGCATTCGAGCCGTCGTACGCCGCCGCCAATCTGCCCGGATCGCTCACCCGCATCGAAGCGTTTACGACGCGCCGTCGGGGCTACAATCCGTTCAACCCCAGCCAGGCGCTGCTAACCGCGGAAGGAGCGGCCAACTGCTGGACGCCGCTGCCGGTCTGGCAAACGAGTGTGACGTCCGGGCAGTTCGGGATCAGCACGGGCAACGGCTCGTTGACCACCCCGTTGCCCAACACCGGGGCCACGTATAACGCCACGTTAGGGTATCTGAACTCCGAATACGGAACCGGTTACGCTGCCGGAGCCCCTCCCGTCGGCGCCAGCGGCGTTACCGCGGCGTCGTATCTCGGCGATCCGCCTACGCCGTTCCCGTGGATCACCTGGAACAATCGACCCTATGTGAGCCAGTACGAGTTGATGCTCGTGCCTGCCAGCAGCCCGTCGAGCTTGTGTTACGATTTCGACATGATCGGTTGGCAAGGGAACCTTAACGCGATGCCGACTCCGCTAACGCGTTATGGAGGATTCGCTGCGAACGAATACTTCCCCGTCGCCACGACTCCCATCCCTCCGCCCGCGGCCAACCCTCCTGCCCTGACGTCAGGCCAACTGCCGGTCGCACAGTTTCATCATCTCCTGAACTACTATGACAGCGAGCAGCCGACTACCGGGGCGAGCGGCAATTACATGCCGAACATGTTTCGCATCTTCGAGCACGTCCACGTGCCGTCGCGTTTCGCCGGCACGCAAACGATGCTCACGCCCTACCCGTTCGAACCTCTCCCAACGGCCGTGGCTCACTCGTTCCATCCGCCGTTCAACTGGGCTTCGAATTACCGCGAGCCTGGAAAGATTAATCTCAATACCGTTTTCGACCCGCTAACGTTCGAGGGTCTGATGGACGCGTACCCAGGCTGGGCCACGCTTTGGCTAGACGTGCTCAACAGCCGGCAAGGCTTTGGCGCGGTGAACCCGGTTGCTCCCGCGCCGAATTGGCCAACGCTGTGGAATCCCAGCGCCTCGGGCTATGCACAGAATGGGGTGCTGCCCACGTTCTTTGCCAATCCCTTCCGGCCCGATGGCGCCGGCGCGCTAGTGCCCCAAGCTTCCATGACCCTCAGCAGTCTGCCGCTTCCGCCTACCTCGCCCCTGAATTTGATGCACGCGTGGAACTATCCTGGCGGGACGACCAACATCTACAACGGCGTCAACGCCACGATGCTGCGGGCGAGCAACACTAGCGGAACTAATTGGGCGCCGGGCGCAACGGCCGCCGTCAGTTCGACCGTCTCGCTATTCGATGACACCAATTTCGACCCGAACAATACGTCAGCGGCGAATTTTAATCTCACTTCAAGCACGACCCAGTATCGCCATGCTGCCCGCAACTCCTACTTCCAATACCAGGCCTTGCAGCGGCTGGGCAACCTGGCGACGAACCGCTCGAACGTGTATGCCGTCTGGATCACGCTCGGCAAGTTCGAAGTCGTCCGCGTGCCGATCAGCCCGACCAATCCTGACGGCTACGCCTTGTTCCAGGAGGTGGGCAGCAGCACCGGCGAGACCGAACGGAAGCGAGCGTTCTATCTGATCGACCGCTCGATTCCCGTCGGCTTCGCCCGAGGCGACAACCTGAACGTCGAGCGCACGGTGCTGGTCGAGCGAATCCTGGACGATTGAGGATTTGGCGGATGATTGCAATCGACGAGGCGTTCCGTTGGGCGAGACAGGAGTGTTCGATGTACGATCGACGATCGAATCGCGAAAATCGGCGGGCCGGCTTTACGCTGGTCGAGGTGATGATTGCGACGGCGCTGACGCTGTTGTTGATGGCGCTCGTCGCCCAGCTCTTTGCCATGGTGGGCAACGCGGCCGCGGATACGCGCGAGATGATCCAGGTGACCGATCGGCTGAGGGCCTGCAAGCAAACCCTGCAGAGCGATCTGGGCAACCTGACCGCTCCGATGCTGCCGCCGCTGAAGCCGGAGCAGGCTCATGGCTACTTCGAGTACGTCGAAGGTCCGGCCGGGCCGATCGTGCCCGGCAGCGCCGAGGCGAAGAACATCGACCAGCTCGACACGACGGGCGTCCCTCTGCCCGACACCACGGTGGGCGACCCCGACGACGTGTTGATGTTCACCACGCGGAACGAGGAATCGCCGTTTTACGGGCGTTACCGGCAGATCTACAGCTACATCGACCCGGTTACGGGCCCTCCTCCAGTGCAGAAAGTGGTCGATGGAACGACGATGTCGAACTATGCCGAGATCGTCTGGTTCCTGCGCGGCAACACGCTCTATCGCCGCGTGCTGCTGGTCAAGCCGACGGGGTTGCTCCAGGGCAATTGGATCGAGACCGCACAACTGCTGTCGACCAATTGGTCCCCGTTTAATTACGACATCAGTTTCTACGAGAAGTTCGACGTCTCGGTACACCAGGAGGGCGGAACCTACGATACGCGAGCGGGCTTTACCGGCCAGCCGCCATTTTTGGCGGCCAATTCGCTGCGGGACTTGACGCTGCGCCAGAATCGCTACGGGCATCAGCCGTGGAGCTACCCTTACGACACTCGTTTCTGGAGCCCGGTCACGAATCCATATCCGGGTTTGGGTATGCCGACGCTACGCGAGTGTACGTTTTATACGAACATGATCTCGACGCTGAATCCTGCCGTGGCTCGCTGGCCGTTCCCGTTCTACGACGCGACTTACACGCCCAACCTGTGGGGCGTTGCGACAAGTTTTCCGCCTCCCACGCTGTCGCCCATTCCCTATCCGCCGTCCCCGGTGATTTTTCCCTATCCGAACGTTTCGCCAACCAACTATCAACCCGTCAACACGCAAAGCACTGCGTATCCGCCGGCGCTGAATCTGACGATCGCCCCCGGCCAGTATTACGACGCCTGGGTGAACCCCTACCCGTGGCAGCAGGTGAGCCCGTCGAACGGCGCGATCTACGCCTTTTCCGGAGCGTACCAGCCCAGCGCCGGCACGAATTCGAACGCCAATCAAAGCTACGACGGCAGTACGCGAGTCTCCGAGGACGTGATCCTGACGAACGTGATTTCGTTCGACGTCAAAGCGTGGGATCCTACGGCGCCGATCGTTTCGAACAATACGGTGACCGGCAATCCGTTGAATCCGCTGCCTTTGGGATCGGCGGTCTACACGCCGGGCGATTTGGGTTACACGCAACTCATGCAGACTTGGGCGACGAGCGCGTCGGGCGACGCGTTGACGTTCCAGCAAACCGTGCAGGCGCACACCGTCGGCATCGGGGCCTACGTCGATCTCAATTACATGAGCGGCGTCTCGAAGTCTTTCGCGTCCACTTCGACCATGTACGCCGCGATCACGCAATTGTCTGTTTTTGCCGGGCCGGGGTTGGCGATCGCTACCAGCGGCCTGGGAGCGGTGTACGACACCGGTTCGTTCACTTACGAAAACGACGGCCTCGATCAAAACGGAGATGGCGTTGTCGACAATTTTACGAACGGCTTCGACGACAACGGCATCGGCGGCGTCGACGACCTGACCGAAATCGAAGGCCCGACTCCCTACCCCGTGCCGCTCAAGGGCATACAGGTCAAAATTCGCGTCTTCGAGCCCGACAGCCGGCAGATTCGGGAAGTCACGGTCACCGAAGACTTCTTGTGGGAATAACTCTCGCAACCCGTTGGCCGCGCCACGACGAGGGCGGGCTTGGGCGTCGCCGATCAGTGGGCCGCCAGCAGAATGGTCGCCGCGGTGGCTGCGATCACCGCCAGGCTCGTGGGATCTTTCAAGGCGAAGGCGACGGGATCGTAATGGATCTGCCGCCGCCGCGCCAAAAGCCAGAAGCGAGTCAGCCAGTACAGCAACAGCGGGCAAACGAGCCACAGCAACTCGCGGCGCCGGTAAAGCTGGTCGACGGCATGACTGTCGATGTAGAGGCAGAATACGAGCACCGCCAGGTAGCCGCTCGTCGGCCCGATCTGTTCGAGCAGTTGCGCGTCGTCGGCGCAATATCCGCGGCCGGGCAGCATGGCGTCGCCCGCGCCGCCGCCGCGGCGCAGCTCGGTGTAGCGCTTGCCCAGCGCCAGACTCAGAAAAAAGAACATCGCAAACGCCAGCAGCCAGGGCGAGACCGGCACGCTCACCGCCGAGGCGCCGGCTGCAATCCGCAGCGTATACAGCCCGGCCAGCACGATCACGTCGACAACGACCTGCTTCTTGAGCCATAGCGAATAGGCGGTGGTGGTCGCCAGATAAATCGTCAACCAGTTTGTCAATGAAGGAGGCAGACAACCGAGCGCCAGCGCGAACGCCGCCGCCGCCGCGCCGCCGGCCAGGCACAGTCCGGCGGGGATCGACAATTCTCCGGCGGCAAACGGCCGGCGCCGCTTCGTGGGATGCCGGCGGTCCGACTCGATGTCGAGCAGATCGTTGACGATGTAGATGGCCGAAGCCGCGGCGGAAAACGCCGCCAGACCGAGCATCGCCAGAGCCAGCTTATGCAGGTCGTTCCATTGATGCGCCAAGAACAGCGGCAACAGGAGCAGCAGGTTCTTGACCCATTGGTGAGGCCGCAGGGCGACGATCAGCGGCTTCAGGCGACCGCGGCGCGGGACCACGATCCTGGCGCGGGCGCAGGCGCCTTGTGCGGCCTTCCACAAGCCCGGCGTCGGGCTCACGACGCACGCTTCGTCGGCCGCCTGCCAAATGGGCAAATCGGCTCGCGAGTCGCCCCAGTAGGCGAAGCCGGCGCCGCCGATCCGGCGGCGAATCGCCGCCAATTTGTGCTCGCCGGAGCAATTCGTCGAGCCGTCGCTGGCCACGACCTCGTCAAAGATTCCCAGGTAGCCGGCGACCTCGCTGGCGACGCGCCGGTCGGCCGCGGTGGCCAGCAGCAAGATCCCGCCCGCCGCTTCGAAGTCTCGCAACGGCTCGAGCACTTCGGGGCGATACGGGAGCAAAGCCGGATTGGGAGCGACGCGCAACGCAAGACGCCGCTTGAAGTAAGCTTTGCCGCGGCAGAGCCAGACGACCGCCCAAACAAGCTCCCAGGGCCGCGACTTTGCCAGTAGCAGCAGCGATTCCCAGAGGGTATCGGTTCGGATCAGCGTGCCGTCAAGATCGACGCAAACGGTCTGCGACGCGGCCTCGGGCCTGACCTGTGCCAAAGTGTCGGCGCCGCGCTGATTTCGCTGAAGATGAGGACTGAGGAGCATCCTTGCCCGGTTCCTGTCGCGAAAACGTAGATGCGGCATCCCTGCCGCATTTCCAAGAAGCGGCAAGGATGCCGCTTCTACTGCGTTTCCCATGCCGAGGCGAACTTATAGCTCGCCTGCGTCAATCAGGTCAAGCTCGCTTGAGACGTGAGGAACGGGGGCGTAGGTTAGACGTTCGCGCCAAAACCTGTAGGGCACGCCCTCTGTGGCGTGCCGTACACCCGGGAATCGCGCCGATTCGCGCTTCCCGGAACGGCGCGGAGGGCGTTCCCTACAGAATCAACCGCACGAACCCCTACTTACGCCCGTGGAACGGGCGAGACTAGAAAAAAGAGAGAAGCCAGGCGGGGTAGAGCAAACAGGGAATGTTGGGCCGAGTAGCAAGCCCAACCGCCGCCGCTGAACGCTTCGCCTTTCTCCGCATTCCGACCTTCGACTGCCAGCCTCACTCCGCGGAAAGATCGGCGGCGACCAACTCCTCGTCGTTGCGGGCGAAGATGTGCTTGTAGGCGAACGCCGGATGCGACCAGCAGACGCCGCCGCGCTGGGGCAATTGCACTTGGGTCGGCTCGATCAGCTTGGCCCGGCTGAGTTCCTCGTAACCCTCGGGCGAAAGCTTGCTGATGAGCAGTTCGCCGCGTTCGTTGAACATCCAGAACTTGTCGTGATTCTTGACCATGTGGATCGTGCTCCAGCGAGCCCGCGGCGTGGGTTTGAGGCTTTCCCAGATGCGGTCGCCGGTGCGGGCGTCGAGACAGCGCAGTTCGCCGTAGCTGTCGACGCCGTAAACGTATTCGCCTTCGAGAAACGGCGTGCCGATCATGCAGTGCAGGCTGTCGGTTTTCTTTTCGTCGGGTCCCAAGCGGCGCCAGATTTGTTCCACGGCCAGTTGGCTGTGGTCGAGTTTCAGCATCAGCGAGCCGTCGTAGAAGCTGCTGACGAACAAACGATCTTCGTTCACCACGGGCGTGGCGATGGAGATGATCATCCGCGTAGGCTGGAACGGGTAATGCCAAAAGACGTTGCCGGTCGCGGCATCGAGCCCGACGACGTGCCCGCCGGTCCAGCAGACCAGCACGCGGCGGCCGGCCTGCTCGATCATGATCGGGGCCGAATACGACGCCTCGTCGCTCAAGGCGCGCCATTTTTCGGCGCCGGTTTTCTTGTCGAACGCCACCAGGCAAGCGTCGCCGGCGCCGCCGATTTGCACGATCACCAGGCCCTGTTCGATCAGCGGCGAAGCGGCAATGCCCCAGATCGGCATGCGGATCTCGTACTTGCGGTTCAAATCCTTGTGCCAGAGCACCTTGCCGTCGGCCGCATCGAAGCAGAACAAGTGGCCCATCGCGCCCAGCGAATAGGCGCGGCCTTCGTCGATCGTCACGCTGGCCCGGGGGCCGGCTTCATAGCCGACGCCGCGATATTCGCACTTGTAATCGTGCATCCAGATCGTCTCGCCCGTTTTCCAATCGAAACAGTGGACGCGCTCGATTTGTCTCGGCTCCAGCCGCCGATCGGTCACGTAGACGCGCCCGTCGGCCACGGTCGGCCCGCTATAGCCGCTGCCGATTTTCGCCCGCCAGCGCAGCTTGAGTTGGGGCGACTCGAATTTTTCGACGAGACCCGTTTCGTTCCACGTGCCGTCGCGGCGAGGGCCGCGCCATTGGGGCCATTCGTCCGCAGCGGCCTGCGAGGCAAACGCGAACGTCACGCACGCCAAGCCGAGCCCAACGAAGCCAGCGCGAAAGGCAGACATATTCGAGCACTCCTAGGTGGATGGATCGGCCCTGAATGTAACACGCTTCGCGCGCCGCCGCATGCCCCGCAGTGGTAGGGTAGTGATGCCGTTTGCAAGCATGTCAAGGAAAAAGGGCGAATTGGAAGGACGAGCTTGGCCCCATCCGCGTTTGCCACCAGCTTTAGCTGGTGGGGACCGGCAACCATTCTCTCTTTGGGAGCCGGCTTTAGCCGGCTTTTGCAGCCCTCGGGAAGCCGGCTAAAGCCGGCTGAAAAAGAAGGTTGATGTTGTTTCGCTACCACCAGCTAAAGCTGGTGGCAAACAAAGCGATAATGTTTCCTTGACACCAGTTCGAATGGTATCACAACCGACCGTAGGTCAGGCTTTCCTGCCCGACGGGCGGCGCCATCGACGCCAGGGCTTCCAGCCCGACGCGCGTCAGGCTGGAAAGCCTGACCTACAGCAATCATCCGGGCAAACGTCGGGGCAAAGTTCGAGGACGCCGAGTGCGCGGCGCTCGGCGACCAGGCCCATTCGCTCGCCGATCAACTCGCGAATCATGGCGATGAATTTCGGGTGCAGGCCGACCGTGGCGGCGCGGACCATCTTCAGCCCCGACTCGCGAGAGACTTGTTGCGCTTCGGTATCGAGATCGTAGATCACTTCCATGTGGTCGGAAATGAACCCGATCGGCGCCACGACGACATCGCGGGCGCCCTCCGCGGGCAGTTGACGCAGCACGTCGCAGATGTCGGGCTCCAGCCACGGCTGCGACGGCGGGCCGCTGCGGCTTTGATAGGCCAGGCCCCAGTCCGCGGCGCCGGCCTGCTCGGCGACCAGCCCGCATGCTTCGTGCAGTTGCTGCTCGTAGCGGCAGTTCTGCGCCATGGCCAGCGGGATGCTGTGCGCAGTGAAGATCAGGCGAGACTCGCCGCGGCGTTCGGCGGGAATCGTTTCGCGCGCTTGTTGCACGCGCTCGGCCGTTGCTTCGATAAAGCCCGGGTGATTGAAGAAGCCGCGCAGCTTGTCGATTGGCGGGGCGGATGGGCCGACTTCGGCCTGGGCTTGGGCGATGTTCTCTCGATATTGGCGGCAGCCCGAGTAAGAGCTGAAGGCCGAGGTGAAAAACGCCAGCGCGCGGCGCACGCCGTCGGCCGCCATCTGCCGCAGCGCATCGGCCAAAAACGGGCGCCAGTTGCGGTTGCCCCAGTAGATGGGCAACTTGGGCCCGTGCGCCGCCAGTTCGGCCTCGAGCGCCGCGATCAGTCGCCGATTCTGCTCATTGATCGGGCTGGCGCCGCCCAGATGATAATAGTGCTCGGCCACTTCGAGCATTCGCTCGCGCGGCACGGGCTTGCCGCGCAGCACGTTTTCCAAGAACGGCATCACGTCTTCCGGCCGTTCGGGGCCGCCGAACGAGACCAGCAGCAGGGCGTCGTAGCGTGCCTCGGCGGGTAGGTTCATCGCACCGATTATTGGAGGATTACGCTGCACCGACAAGCCCGCCGGGCAGTGATACCATTTGAACGAGAGTCAAGGATAAACGCTCCGATACTGTAGGGAACGCCCTCCGTGGCGTTCCGTGAACCCGTTGTTCACCGTCTTTCCCGCCTCACGGATTGCCACGGAGGGCGTTCCCTGATATGGTTGGACCAGTCAAGGGTGATTGTTTC
>DATKRK010000222.1:0-37414 GCA_035532215.1 Pirellulales bacterium
CCGTCGCAGCCGTTCGCTCCACGCCCGCCGCTTCGCGCCATCCACGCTTCGTGCCATCGATCCCTCCCTTGCAAAAAGTCCGTGCCCGCAAACTCTGCAAGTTACCGGGGGCGTCAACTATGGCCGTGGAGTACGGTTACGGGGAAGGTCCAATTGTTGGAGGCGGTCCAGTTAAGCGTCCCACGCCGCGCCCTGGTCACCATCCTCGACGAAGGACCTACCTCGTTTACCGACGAAACGGCGTTGTTGAGTGAAGCGGCGTTGGCCGAGGATTGGAATCGACCTGAGGAGGACGCAGCGTGGGCACACCTGCAATCGGCGAAGTAGTCCTCGTTCGTTTCCCGTTTTCGGACCTGTCGCAGTCGAAACTCAGACCGGCCGTCTGTGTCGCGGACGCGGGGCGGTCCGACTGGGTGTTGTGCCAGATTACCAGCAACGCATACGGGGATTCCCGGGCTGTCTCTCTTGACGATTCCGATTTCGTCTCCGGAGGGCTCAAAACAACCAGTTACGCTCGGCCGGGGAAGCTGTTCACGGCAAACGAACGGGTGATCGCGAAGTCCGTGGGCAAGTTACGAGATGACTCGCAATTCGCCGAATTGCTGATGCGGTGATTGCTCTGTTGCGAATGGGTATTCCCTGAACGCCTCCCCGGTTGAAGTGCAGGCAGGCGTGTGCGGCGACGCGAGGGCAATGTGCGGCGAATCGGCGGCCGTAATGAAAGCCGCGAGGCGCGCCGATTTCAGAGTTCCCGCGTCTGGCCGTTCGCCGCACTGAGCACGCTAACGCTACTTGAGCAATCTCGCCACTTCGGTGTCGACGTCCTGATACGTGAACGCCTTGGCCTTGGCGTCTTTATTCTCGAATTGCTTCGCCAACTTGCCTTGCCGATCGTAAACGAACACGGCGGGCACCGACGGAAAGCCGAACTTGCCATACAGCTCGTCCGAAGGCTCGTTGGCAATCACGTTGTCGAACGCGGCGTGCTGCTCGCGCAGGAACTTGAGCACGGGTTCTTCATAGTCTTCCGGCTGTTCCTTCTTCAGCCCTTCATAATCGAAACAGACCGAGATGCAAGCCACCTTGTCGGCGCCGTACTTCTCGTGCAGCTTGACCAGCCCAGGGAACTCTTTCACGCACGGCTCGCACCAGGTGCTCCAACAATCCATCACCACGACCTTGCCCTGGTGACTTTCGATCAACTCCTGGACGCCTTCGTAGCTCTTGTATTGCACCTTGACCATCGAGTCGGGGGCGCCGGCTTCATCCGCAGGCGGCGGCGCGGCTTCGTTCGCGACCGGCTTGGCGGGCGTCGCTTTCGTGGCGGGCGTCGATTGACTTTCACAGCCACAAGTGAAAGCGAAAAGCAAGGCCAAGAGCAAATACGGATTGCTCATGTCCGCGATCGACCCGCCGACAGCACTCATTCGAGCAATCTTCAACCGATCGAGCATTGTTGTGTCTCCTGTTCTCATCCGTGTTTCATCCGCGGCTCCGCGCGAGTCAATCCTTGCGCGCCTCGCTCACGCGCTACAACGTTTTCAGGTACTCGATCAAATCGGCCAATTCCGCCTCGCTCAGTTCGCCGCGGCCGGTGACTTTCGCCGGATTGTGCGGACCTGAAAGCGCCTTTTCAAGGCTCTTGCCGCGGCCGTCGTGCAACAGCCGCACGCGCTGGTAAACGCCTACCAGCGACGGAGTGTTGTAGCCCTCGTACTCGTCGCGAGGGCTGCCCAGCCCGACGTCGTGAATCTCGCCGTCGGTAAAGTACGGCCCGTTGTGGCAGTCGATGCAGCCGGCCGTTTCGCTCTCGAACACCGCTTTGCCGCGCGCGGCCGCCGGGGAGAGTTCGCATTCGGCAGCGCGATAGGGATTCGGGGGCGAATCGGCCGAGGAAAGATACGCGACAATCGCGCGCACGTCTTCGTCGGTCGGTCGCGGGCCGAGCATCGTCTCGGTCAGACTCTTTTTCATCGCCGCTTCGAGATCGGTCTGCCAGCCGTGCCAGGTCCAGGGCGGCGTCTTGGTCACGTTCTTGAGCGACAGCACCGTTTTGAAAGTTTGCAGCGAGCCGTCGTTGAGCGTGTCCATCGCCACGGCGTTCGTCGTGCCCTCGTAGTGGCAACTGTGGCAGCTAAACCATTGGTCCAGACTTCGCCGGCCGTCATAGAAAATCGCTTCGCCCTGGCGGGCCAGCGAAGGTTCTTGCGGCCCGCCGAGATCGATCGATTGAACGACGGCCCGGGCGTCGAGATCGACGACCTGCACGGCGTTGGCCAGATAATTGGCCACGAACACGCGGCGATTGTCGCGGCTGACCTTCAAGCCCATCGGCCGGCCGCCAAGTTCAACGCGATAAAACCGCCGCTCGTCGAACGCCAACTCGGGGTCGATGTGATCGCCCGGTCCGCCCGTGCTTTGCAACACGAGGCCCTTGGTGCGATAGACGAGCAGTTCGTGGGTGCCGGAACCGGAGGCCACCATCCAGGCCTCGTCGCGGGTCATGCCGATGCCGTGCGGATCGCTCACCGCCTTGCCGCGCGGGTCGAGGGTCATCGCCTCGCGGCGGCTCGCTTCGTCGAGGCGGACGCGCGCGATGCGGCTGCCCAGCACCCAGCCGGCCTGGATGTTGCGGTGAGTGATTGGATTGAGCCGGTAGACCATCCAGGGAAAATAGGCATACTTGCCGTCGGCGCTGGTGATCAGGTGGCCGATGTTGATGCCTTGGATCGGCTCGTCGAAGTCCATCGTGCGCGTCTTGGTATCGACGACCGAAATGCTCTGGTCGCCGCTCGTGCCGACGGCCAACCGGCTGCCATCGGGCGTGAGCGCCAGGTAGCGCGGCCAGCGGGCGACTTCGATCCGCCCGTCGACCGTCAGCGTTTCAAGATCGACGACCGCGACCGCCCCGGCGGCCTGCAAGGCCACATAGGCGAAGCGTCCGTCCGGCGAAACGGCCACGCCAACCGGCTCGAAGCCGACCTTCACCGAACCGGCGGGCTTCAGCTTGCCCTCGCTGATGTCGAACGCATCGAGCGTACCAGAGTAAGTGCCCGTCACGAACAATCGCCGGTCGTCGGGCGACAGTGCCAGGCTGCTCGGGTGGCGTCCACAGGCGACTTCGTCGACCACGCGGCCGGATCCGACGTCGACCAGCGAAACGGTGTTGGACGTTTGGTTGACCGCAAACAGCCAACGTTCATTGCTTGTCAATGCCAGGTCGACCGGCGAACGATCGACCTGTTCGCTCTCGGGCACGACCGACTCGCCGCGTGCTGAAGGCATTGCAAAAGTCAGCAGAGAAAGAGCGAAAACAAGTGCGGCGGGCGGCAACGATCGATCGGCATGTTTCATGAGCGACGGCCTCGGGATTAGCTTGCGGTCGCGGCGGGATGTTACCTCGATGCGTCTCTATGGTAGCCCGTTCGGCTGGCGGCGGGAAGAACAACCGCCCGGGCGGCCGGGCCGACGTGCCGTAGGCAGACGTTCGTGGCAAAGCCTAATGATTGGCCGCCGTCGGAGCGGCCGCCTGAGCGACTTCGGCTAAGGCTTCGCAGTCGATCGGCTTGAACAGCACCTTGTCGACGCCGCGATCGAGCAGATCTTGAGCCAGCCGCGGTTCCAAAACTCCAGTGAGCACGACGATCCTCGGCCGGGGCGTTTTTTCGAGTAACTCAACGCACAGCGCGTGACCGTTAACGTGCGGCATTTGCAGGTCGGTCACGAGCAGATCGTAACGGTTCGACGCCAGATATTGCCGCGCCTGGCCGCCGTCAATCGCCGTGTCGCATACAAAGCCCGCTTTGGCCAAGGTGCGGATCACGATTTGCCGCGACACTGGATCATCGTCGACAACCAGCGCCGACGCTTGGACTTGCGACATGAGCTTAATCCTTGCACGAACCCAAGAAACCGGCTTGCCTACGCCCCCGGTCGCAGGATGGGCTACTTTTGAAGAGTAGATTGCAAATCGACCGGCCGCCGAAACGCTCCCGCATGCGACGGTTATGCCGGTTGTGGCGAGGCCGGCGCCGGATTGCGATCGCAGCCGCGCTACGAACGAACCCGCCGGAAGGCGAGCCGAAACTTGTTGTTAGCGCCACGTTGAAGCAAGCGACCGAAATCCCCCCCGATGCACCCTGCGCTCTTTCAGATCAACACTCGCGTCTGGCTGACCGAACTGGCCCGCAAGTTGGGCCGCCCGGCCACGCTGCACGACATCGAGGACGCCGAACTCGATCGCCTCGCAGAGGCGGGCTTCGATTTCGTCTGGCTGTTGAGCGTCTGGCAGACCGGCCCGGCGGGGCTGGCGATTTCGCGCAGCAATGTCCAGTGGCGCCGAGAATTTCAGGAGACGCTGCCCGACTTACAGGAGGAGGATATCGTCGGTTCAGGTTTCGCCATCGCCGGGTATACGGTCGAGCGGCGCCTGGGCGGCGACGAAGCGTTAGCTCGTTTGCGCGAACGTCTGCGGCGCCGCGGCATGCGGCTAATGCTCGACTTCGTGCCGAACCACACCGCGCTGGATCATCCCTGGGTGGAAGAACGCCCCGAGTATTACGTTCCCGGCACGGAACTCGATCTGGCAGGGGCGCCGCAGAACTACGTCTGGGCGTCGCGGCAAGCGGGCGATCTGCTGTTGGCGCACGGTCGCGACCCGTTCTTTCCGGGCTGGGCGGATACGTTACAGCTCAACTACGGCAACCCGGCCTTGCAACAGGCGATGGTCGGCGAACTGACCCGCATCGCGGGCCAGTGCGACGGCGTGCGCTGTGATATGGCCATGTTGGTCTTGCCCGAGGTTTTCGAGCGGACCTGGGGCATCCGCAGCGAACCGTTTTGGCCGAGGGCGACGCAAGAGGTGCGCAAGAGCCATCCCGAGTTCCGCTTCATGGCCGAGGTCTATTGGAACCTGGAATGGACGCTGCAGCAGCAAGGCTTTGACTACACCTACGACAAGCGGCTCTACGACCGCCTGCGCGACGGCCAGGCGCGGCCGGTACGCGAGCATTTTCTTGCCGGTCTGGATTACCAGAACAAGCTGGCTCGTTTTCTTGAAAACCACGACGAGCCGCGGGCGGCCGCTACATTTCCGCCCGACGAGCACCGGGCGGCGGCAGTCATCACATACCTGAGCCCGGGCCTGCGTTTCTTTCACGACGGTCAATTTCAGGGGCGGAAGCAGCGAATCTCGCCCCATCTCGGTCGCAGGCCCGACGAACCAGTCGAGGCGAGTTTGGAGCAGTTTTATAGCCGGTTATTGGCCGTGCTCCGGCGCCCTGCGGCACGGGAAGGCGAGTGGCGATTGCTCGAGTGCGCACCCGCCTGGGACGGCAATTGGACCGCCGATTGTTTCGTGGCCTTCGCCTGGGAGCACGCGTCCGGCGAGCGACTCTTGGTTACGGTCAACTATGCACCGAATCAAAGCCAATGTTATGCGCGTCTGCCCTTCAACGACCTTGACCGTGGTGCGTGGCAGTTCGAAGACTTGCTCGGCGACGCCCGATACATCCGCAACGGCGCCGAGTTGGCATCGAAATGCCTGTATTTAGACGTAGGACCCTGGCAGCATCATCTGTTCGCGTTGTGGCGCAGCGATTGAAAACTGCGAACCGAGCTTCGCCACGGATGAAACCCAGCGCGGCCTTCGGCCGCAACCCATCGAGCCACGCTCGCTTATTTGCAGATTTCAGCCACGCCTGGTGCAAGCGCATGCCGGTGAACCCAGAAATTCGGCCGCGGCATTGTACTAGCCCGGATTATTCATCAGCCCAGCTATTACTTGACAAAGCGCTCCATGCAAACCCGAAGCGCCAGCGAGGTAAGTGCGTTGCTCCGCCTCGCTTGCGCTTCGGGTTGGTGTGGGCTGATGAATAATCCGGGCTAGCGGCCGAGCGAATCGAAAGCCGCCTGGAGCTTGCCGCCCTGCTCGGCGTTAGCCATCGAAATGTAGGCGATCATGCCGCGGACCCAGGCCTCGAAGTGCGGGTGGCCGCTTCGATTCTGAGCGGCCAGCCCTTCCCAACGCGCCCGGTGCAAAATTGCCCGCAACCGCCGGACCGTGGCTCGCGGCGCGGCGACACGGCGGTTAACGACCAGCCCGGTCACCGTCTGGGCCGTGTTGCCGCGCTGCACGCGCGTCTTGCTTTCGTTGACGGCAAAGCCTTCGTCCTGAGCGATGTGTCGAATCCGGGCCAGCAGGTAGCCAACCTTGTCGCCCGCCTCGCCGTCGGCCGAAAACGTCAGGTCGTCGGCATAGCGGGTGTAGGTCCAGCCGAGTTTGGCGGCAATGCCCCCCAGTCGCGAGTCGAGGCGCCGCGCGACCAGGTTGCTGAGCGCCGGGCTGGTGCAGGCGCCTTGTGGCAGGGCTCGCGGACCGGTCGCCACATCGTAGGACTGGCCGGCGTAAATCATCGGCCGGCGTGGAGACTCGGTCGAGAGCAGGGCGAGAATCGTGGCTGCGGCCGGCGAGTAACCGAGATTCTCGAACACGCCGCGCACGCGAGGAAAAGTGATCGTCGGGAAAAAATCCTTGAGATCGGCGTTGAGCACCACGCGCCGCCCGGCGTGCAGCGCCGCGTTGGTCACGGTGCTGCGACCGGTTACGAATCCGTGTGCGGCGTCGTGGACCGGCACGCGCGAGAGAATGTTCTCCAATATCCACTGCTGGGCGGCCGCCAGACTGCGATGCGGCGCCGACAGCTCGCGCACGCCGCCGCTTTTCTTCGGCACGGTAAAGCGAACGTAATGCACGCGCGTCGCCGCCTCGTTATGAAACGCCAGCCAGCGCAGCCGCGGGATCGAAATCGACAGCGCCTCGGCTACGTCGCTCGGTTCGGCCAGCACGGGCAAACCGAGCCGCTCAAGCCTTTCTACATGGGCTTCGCGATCGGCCAGCCGGCGCGACACGCCGCGGCCGAGAAACACGATGTCGCCGGCGCGCCGCATGGCGACGGCCTCGGCGCGCATTCGTCGCCGCTCGGCCGCTTCAGATTTCTTTCGCTGCTTAAGCGCCTCGTGCTCTTCTTGCGAGCGTTTCACCACCGCGGTCGCCATCTGGTGCGCGACGGCCAAGTCGGGGCGAATGGCGTCCATCTGGGCGCCGACCGAATGAATCTCTTGCAATTCGTCAGGCGTCAACAGGCCGTGGGACGTCATCGCCCGATCGATGAGCAAGGTCCGCGGATCGTCGGCGGGCGGAATCAAATCTCGCCGGCCGAACCAGGGGTTGTTCCATAAGCTGCCTAACCCGCGGGCTTGCTTTTTAACCTCGGCATCCGTCAGCGGAGCAAAGGGGTTGCCGTCCAGTTCGGTCAAACGGACCGGCTCGGGTTGCGGGCGCGGGGGAGCGACGGAAACCGGCGTTGCAGGCTGCACGGCCGAGCCGCCGATCGTCGCGGGCCGAACGGGACTGCTCGGCGAAAACGGCCGCCGCTCGGGCTCGCCCGAGAGCAGTCGCTTCAATGAGTTGAGTAAATTGTCGAAGAGTGCCATATCGGAGCCGCAGGCGGCGCGTGGTTTGAGTTGAAAATTCCCGAGGGGGCGGCCGACCGACTGACTTCGTGCCGCGGACCAAGGTCGTTCACCAAGGCGTCCGGCCTGGGTATCGCGGACGAACCCTCGGGTTGATATGGCGTCAGCGATACCCAGGCTGGACGCCATCACGAACAACGGCCTTGGGGAAGCATGGGTAGGCAAGCTCAACCACGGCGGAGCGCCGTAGCAAGTTGGTCTCAGGCGGCCGACTCGCTCCCCTCGGGATGATTCTCCTGTCGCTTGGAATTGTTTTGTTCTAAAGCGTCATCAATTCGCCGCCCACTGTTGCCAGCGGCGAAACCAATCGTCGAGCGTGTCGCGCTGGCTGCCGGCGCCGCTGGCCAGATCACGCAGCGCCAGCAGGTGGCGGCAGGGGCCTTTTCGCAATCCGCCGCGGCGGAAGTGCGAGCAGGAGCACTTGGCGCGCTTCATGCGGCCGTCGGCGTCGATCGTGAGTGAGAGCGGCTGCGTGCCGTATTTTCCCAAGATCAACTCGGCGCCGTCGCCTAGCTCCTCTCGCGAAACGAGCCGCACTTCGCCGCGCCGGATGACTTCGCGCGAAGCGACCAGTTCCGCCGGCTCGGGCCCCAGGTCGGCTTCGCCCAGAGCGGCGGGCATGATCTGCCGCCAGCGATAAACGCCCGCGTCGAGATCGAAGATCACCTGCCCGGTGCGCGCCAGATAATTGAGCGCCGCCGCGCATTCGGCCGGCGAAGCAACCGCCGCCAGCCGCGAGTCGGCCAGCGGTGCGGCGCGCTCGGTTTGCATGGCGCCGGCGACGCCCGCCACCAAGCCCGGCGAAAGCTGCACCGGAGGAGAAAGCAAGTCGAGCGCGGCGCCGCGCGTCCAATCGTTCGCGGTCCAGCCCGACAGGCCCAGCGTCAACCGCATGTCGCCCATCTGCGCCACCCAGAAGCTCGGCAGGCCCGAGCCGAGCAAATAGACATCGACGCGTTCGACCAGCGGCAGCAGCCGGGCCAGCACCAACAGTCGTTGCCGTCCCCAGGTGCGGATCGGCGCCCCGCCGGGGCCTTCGTAGTACACTCCGTGGGCGACAATCGCCTGCTCCCACGGCTTGACGACGATCCGCGGCGGTTCGCCAGGCGCCAGTTCGAACCGCAAAGCCCGCGGGCTGCGCCGCGCCTTGTGACGCTTCAGCCAGGCCAACAGCGAGTAGACCGCCTCGCGCGAAAGCGTCACGCGGCGCATCGGCAGCGTCATGGCGGCTTGCACCTGCATCAGCCCTCGCAGCCAGCCGGCCGGCAGGTCGATCTTTTCCTCGCGGTAGTCCGCTTGCCCGGCGACGGCCACTTCGAAACCTTGCGGATCGACGCGGAACCGAGTTTCGCGGTAGGTGCGCAGTTGCTGGAAATGGTCGTACAGCGCCCACGAGTAATCGACGTTCGTCGTGCCGCGGCGGAAATCGGTCGAGGCGCCGAACATCGCCTGGCGTTCGACCGTCAGGCAGCCGTAACTCGATTCATCCGCTGAAAAGCATTCGAAGAACACCACGTCGTCGGCGATGGTGGTGATCGGATCGCACGGCATCAGCATTCGCCACAATTCCATGTCGTGCCGCCGCAGATAGTCGGCGTACTTTTGGCGGGCGTTCCAATACTTGTGGCGGCAGCGATTGTATTGCTCTTCCAGATCGCGAGGCACGTCGGCTCGGCGAGCGAGAATTTCGTCGCGCGACTCGCGGTATGCCTCTTGGTGTACGTGAGCCAGACGCCGGTGTTCCTCGAGCTTCCATTGCTGATAGGCCGTTTTGTCGCGCGGCTTGTAGCGCAAGTCGCTGATCACCACGTCGTGCAGCGCGGAGATCGCCTCGCGAAAGCGGAGCGGCTGCACCAGCGGCGCGTCGAAGGCCACCGGCTCGCGCGCCAGGTTCGGCGCCAGGCTGAGCACCTGGCCGCCGCGAGTTTGCTGTAACCGGCTGTGTCCGAAGTAGGCGAACTTGACTTGCATCGTCAGCCTCCCTCGGCAGTTGGAGACGCGAAGGATAACTCGGGCAATTGCCGGGCGATCGCTTCGGCCAGCGTTGGCTGCCGGTCGAGCAGGTATGCCACGGCGGCCAATCCCGCGCGCTGTTCCGGGCGACGGATCGAGCGCACGGCCACGGCCAACACGGGCACAAGTTGCGGCGCTTCGTCGGGCCGCTCGACGATTGCCGCGGCCAACTGACGCACGGCCGCCAGCTTCTGGCGCCCGCCGCGATGGACTCCCAATAACACGCTCGTCCACACCGGCGCCAGATCGCGGGGACCGATCCGCGGGCGAACCGCCCGGTGCTCCAACTGTTCGACGATTCGCAGCCGCACGTCCTCGAACGGCGTTTCCGTCAAGCGGCTCCAGAGCACCGGATCGTCCTGTGCGGCCGCCGCATATTCGAACCACGTGCAAGCCGCCTGCCGCATGGTCTCGAGCAAACTGTCGAACAGCGTCGAAACCACTTCGCGATCGTATCGCTCCGCCGCTCCGGCGACGTTCAAAGCCCATTTCGCCAACTCTCCGCCGAGGGCCGAACATCGCGCGGCGCCGAGTTTGACAAGTTCGCGGCGCTCTTCGGCGGTCTCGAACTTCCGCCCGGCAAGAAAGTTCGAACCCAGTCGGGCCACCGCCGTCGCTTCAGAGGTCGCCAGTTCGAGAATCTGTTCCAGATCGAGCCGCTCCGGCGCGACTCTCCGCTGAAATTGCGCGCAAACCGTCGCCAACGCCGCCGGATCGTGGACTTCGAGCAGCCGCAGCCAGTTGGCAATAGGCCACTCGTCGATGCCCGCCAGGCGCTCGAGCAGCGACGCGCCAAACTGCGCAACTTCGGCGTTGTCGTGTTCGAGCAGTTCGAAGAGCGTCTCGACAGACAGCGAAGACAAGGCGGCCGAATGATTCCGCTCCAGCAGTTGCCTGGCCCAGACGCGCACGGCGCGCGATTGTGCCTTGCAGAGCAGGTTCAGCAATTCCGGCAAGGCCTCGCTGGCGGACCAGAGCAGTTCGAAGCACGGCGCGGCGGTCAGTTCCGCCAGGGTACGGCCCGGACGTAAGTTCGCCGCGCGATCGCTGAATTCGATCGCCGCGCTACGGGCAAAGCAGGCGTGCAGCAGGCCCCAGTTGTCGAGCAGGTTCTCCGGCTGGGCGACGTCTTCATCGGCGTACTGCAACAAGGCGGTCGAGACGGCCGGCACATATTCGTTTGGCCGCTGATGGCCAAGCCGCCGGAAATATCGCCAAGCCCGGCGCCGCAGGTAATGCCGCGTGCGGTAGGAGAAGAGCCGATGGGAAGCAGTGTTAAATAGCTGCCACGCCGGGATTTCGACCTCTTCGCCCGTGCGCGGATTGATGCACTTCCGCGTCCGCGGCAGCGGGGGCAAGATGCTGTTGCGCGGCGTTGCCAAGACCTCGGTCTCGTGGACGAGAGACTGCCGCGTCTCGGGAACCCACTCGTAACGCCTTTGCTTTTTCCGCACCCGGCGCACCAGCCGATCGAAGGCGACGAGAAACGCGGCTATTAATTCATGGTCGCGCTCGCCTTCGGCTCGTTTGAACAGCCGCTTGACGACGACGTGGTGCCCCGGCGCGTTCAGCGGCATGCGCAGATAGGCGAGAATCTGCAGCCGGGCCCAAGGTCGCGAATCGCTTTTCCAGCGGTCGACGAAGCCGGCCAAAGTCGGCCCATCGAACTCCTCACGCAACGCGGCGACAAAACGGTCGTCCTCGCGAGCGAAGTAGTCTTCGACCGCCTGCACCACTCGATCTGGATTGCCGCCCGACGCCATCTCGAAAGCGCCCTCAGCCAGGCAAGGAACTGCGAATTGGCCACAACTCTCTCGCGCACGCTTCGCCAACCGGCGGCGAAACGAGGCTGCATTGTTTCGAGCGGAAACTTGCAAGTCAAGCATTTTGATCCGCTTTGAGTGCGGATTTCCAACGAATAGACTAAACTGTCGTCGCGGACAATTCATCGCGGTTGATCGGAGTTGCACTTCGCATGGGGCTGCCCGACTTTTTGCAAGCGCTGTTCGAGCATGGCCGGGTGCGCGTCGCCGCGCCGGACCATGCCGTTTCGACGAGCGACTGGTCGCATGCGGATGCCGTGCTGGCGGAAAGGCACGCCGGCGATCGGGCCGAGTTTCCCGGCGTGATTCCGCCGCTCGATCGTGCAGTGGCGCACTGGGCCGCCGAACAGTTCTATCGGGCCTGCCAATTCGCCGTTTATCGCGACGCCGGAGCCGATCGGATCGCAGCGACGCTGAACGCGCCTTGCCCGCAGGCGCCGGCCGCATCGCGGCACGTCTCGGTCGATCTCACGTTCCGCTTTTTGCCCGATTTGCACCGCCTGGCCAGCGCGGCATCGCAGGACGATCCGCTCTGCCAGCGCTTGCGCGGCTGGGCGGCCGACTGGCCGCTCTCGTCGGTCGGCATGGCGAACGTGAACCCGGCGGATATCGGCGACGTCTTGGAACATGCGGGGCTGCGCGGGCTGTATGTCGATCGGATCATCGCCCGCCGCGACCGCTCGCGTCTGAGCGACCCACGATTGAAAGAGGCGGTGCAGGCGGCATTGGGAGCTTTTAGCGAATTGGCCGCGGACTTGGCGGACGCCCTGACGAGAGTTGACGAACCGAACGGATAATCATGGAACCATCCATCGCCGCCAGCTCCGAGATCGGCCGCAAGCTGGTCACGGAAGTGCTCGCGCCGCTCAAGGCCGCCTTTGTCGGCAAAGACGAGGTCATCGATCTGCTCGGCGTGTGCCTGGCCGGCGGCGAGAACCTGTTCATTCTCGGCCCGCCCGGCACGGCCAAAAGCGCGCTGGTGCAGGAACTCGGCCGCCGCGTCGAGGGGCGCGTGTTCGATTACCTGCTCACGCGTTTCACCGAGCCGAACGAACTGTTCGGGCCGTTCGACATCCGCAAGCTGCGCGAAGGCGAGTTGACCACCAACACCGAGGGCATGCTGCCCGAGGCGTCGCTCGTGTTTCTCGACGAGTTGCTCAACGCCAACAGCGCCATTCTCAACAGCCTGTTGATGGTGCTCAACGAGCGCGTCTTCCGCCGCGGCCGCGAAACGCGCAAGTTGCCGCTGCTGATGGTCGTCGGCGCCAGCAATCGCCTGCCCGAAGACGACGCGCTGGCGGCCTTGTTCGATCGTTTTCTGCTGCGAGTACACTGCGACAATGTCGGCGACGAGCAACTCGGCGAAGTGCTGGAAGCCGGCTGGCGGCTCGACGCCGGCGAGATCGACCGCCGCGTCGGACTCTCGGTCGACGACCTGCACGCGCTGCAGCGGCAGTTGAACGAAGTGGACGTGAGCGCGGTGCGGCCGAAGTACGTGGAGTTGGTCCGCAACCTGCGCAAGGCGGGCATTCCGGTCTCCGATCGCCGCGCGGTGAAGCTGCAACGGCTCGTCGCGGCCAGCGCGCTGTTGTGCGGCCGGCGCCAAGCCAACGCGACCGACCTGTGGGTCTTGCGCTATATCTGGGACGTCGACGAACAACGCGAGGTAATCGCCGCGATCGTCGAGCGGGCCATCGAACAGGCCGACGCCGACACTCAATCGGCAAGCCACCCGCGTGCCCGCGGGCAGGGTTCGCCCGATCCGGAAGAACTGGCGCGCGACCTGGACCGGTTGGAAGAGCGCTGGTCGGCCGACGGCCACGGCGAGGTCGATCGCGCGGTGCTGCGCGATCAGCTCGGCTTGCTGGCCGGGCGCTGCCAATGGCTGGCCGACGCTCAGCAGCGCACGTTTCTCGAACAGCGCGTCGAATCGCTCTGGCAGCAGTGGGGAGGCCGCTCGTGAACGCGCGCCATGCCCTCTCGCTGTCTAGGGACGAGGCCGTTTGCCTGGGGCCGCTGCGCCGTTGGTCGGCCTTCGAAGTCTGCGAGGCAGAAGAGACGTTGTGGCTGCGCGCGGCAAGGCTGGAAGACGAGCAGTGGGAATATTGCCGGCGCTTGCCGGGCGCCGAACGGTTTGAAGTGCTTGCCGACGGCCAATTGCTGCCCGTCGGCGCCCGCGTGCCGCGCGGTTATTTGCCCGCGGGACCGTGGGAAGTTTTGCACAGGTGGCTTCAATTGGAGTTGCCGGCGGCTGAAACGGCGCTGGCGACGCCGTTCCAAACGGCGCTCCGATTAGTACGGTCGAGCGAGCCGCGCCCAGCGTCGTGGCTGCTGGCGAGTCTGGCCGAGTGGAGCGCCTATGTCGAGACCGCGCCGCTGGTGCGGCTCGCGCGTTGGAGTTTCGCGGCCGATGCCGCAGGTCGCGCGGCGATCCGCGGCGCCCCTTTGCCCCCGCTGCGCGGCACGCAGTATGTCGAAGAATCCGGTCTCGCCGTGCCGGCCGGCTGGCATTGGTCGCCGGCGGTCGAGGCCGCAGTCGTGCGAGCGGCTCTGCGATTGGAGCCAGGCGATTGCGCCCTCTGGTTCGCGGATGGCGCGTGGCAGAAGATCGCAGCGGGCGATTGGGTTCGAGCGACGCGGTCCGCCGTGCGATTGACGCTTGAGGAGCAGCGCCGTGGCTAAAGGCAGCGCCGTCTGCGATTACTTCGCCGCCCCTGCCAATTCGTTTTGGCAGTGGCAGGACGAAGGCAACGTGATCGCCTGGGCCGACGGCGCGACGATCGCCTTTCGCTACGAGCTGCGCACGATTCTCGAACGCCTGCGCACGCAAAGCCTGCCGCCGCTGGGCGCGCTGGCTCTGCTGCTGGCCGCCTGCCGGGATCATTGGAACGAGCCAACCAGCCGGCTCGGCCTGCTGCAGGCCATGCTCGTCAACAACAACCGCCCCGACCGGACCGAGTTCCTCGCGCGCGTGATGAGCCGCCTCGATCGCATCAGCCAATTGCCCGGCGATTTGCGCTACGATTCCGGGGCCAAGGCCGAGTTGGCGGCGATGGTTTTCGAAGGCCAGGGCGACGTTGCTGCGCCGCGAACTTACGAGCGTTTGCTCGAAGCGCTCGCGAATGGCCTGGAAGAGCGCTATCTGACGCCCTGGCCGAAACTTCGCGCGGTCGACGCTTTGCTGCGCGACCTGGCCTGGCTCGATCGGGGTCTCGACCGCGTTGACGAGCAGGCCCTGAGAATGCGCGTGCGCACCGGGCTCGATCAGTCGCTCTCGCCCGTCGACGTGGAGGTCCCCGCCGTCGGCAGCGCCCGCAGCCTGATCGCCGAGTTGAAAGACGACGAGGAACTGGGCGGCGTGGCGCGGCTGGCCGAGTTGCTGCTGGCGGCCGTACACTTGCCGACGCCGGTGAGCGAGCCCGAGGAACTGCCGCTAGGCGGCGTCACCGATATCAGCAACCGCGGCTCGCTCGACCGGCTGCTGTTGAGCGAGCTGGCTCACGACGATCTGACGCTGGCCGTGCGCGTGGCGATGAACGAGGCGCTCTATCTGCGCCGCGAGACGCCGCCGCGCATGCCCACCCGCCGCCGCTTTGTATTGCTCGACGCCGGGATTCGGATGTGGGGCGTGCCTCGCGTTTTTGCGACGGCGGCGGGCCTGGCCCTGGCCGCCGGCTCGAAGCCCGGGATCGACGTGCACGTGTTTCGCGCGGAAGGTGCGGAGCTGGCGCCGGTCGACATGACGACCGCGGCCGGACTGACCGAGCATCTCGAAGCGCTCGATCATCGCGCCCATCCCGGCGCCGCCTTGCCGGCGCTGGCCGAACTTCTGACCGAAGCTGGCGAAGACGACGACGAAGCCGACGTCGTGCTGGTCACGGGCGACGACGTGCTGGCCGATTGGGAGTTCCAACGCGCGCTGGCCGAAGCGCGGTTCGGGCAGATTCATCTGGCGGCCGTTGGCCGCGACGGGCGGTTTCAGTTGCAACTGCAATCTCCGCGCGGACGCAAGCTGCTGCGCGAGGCGCAGTTCTCGCTTGACGACGTGTTGCAGCCGATCGCGAAACCGACCGTCGGGCTGTTGGCCGAGTCCAAATTCGAACTGCCGGCGATTTTCGGCGCCGAGCCGTTTCCGCTGTTGCTCTCCGTTCAGCCCGACCCGACGCGGACGTGGCGAGTCGTGGGAGTCTGGGGACTCGGCGTCTTGAGCTACGCGCGCGACGGCCGCTTGCTCCTTTGGCGCGACGACCCGTTCGGCGCCCGGCAATTGGCCGAAGGGCTTCCGAACGGCAATTTGCATTGGGCCGACCCTATTTGCCGCGACGGTATTGTGCGGGCCGTCATCGGCAAACTGAGCGAGCGCGGCTTGTATGCGCTGAGTTACGATTTGAAATCGGGCCGCTCGACGACGGTGCGGCTGGAAAGCGGCGTCCAGCAGCCGCGAGCGGTATTCGCGCGAGGGGGCGTCGTGTTTGTCGTCTCCGACCACGAGGTGGCGGCCGTCAGTTCAGCGTCGGGTCAGGCGTTGGCCGCCGCGCGCACCGGAGGCATGAAGCACCATCGGGGGCGGTTTTTCAAGACGTGGAACGAAGGCCGCTGGGACTGGCATGCCGTTTCCTACAACGGCCGCGAAATTGTCTGGGAATTGCTGTTCAACTGGAATTCGCTCCTTAAAGGCGAGAGCCGACGATGCGAACTGCTCGCCGTCTTCGACGCCGTGTACAAGGAATCGGCGTTCGGAATCACTAGCTCGGGGAGTCTGATTTCCTTTGACAGCGGCGCCATCCAGCCGCTCAAGTTGTCAACGGGGTTTCTCAACCTGTTCGTGGCGGGCGCCTCGCGCGACGGGTCGAAGGTCCTCTTGGACTTCAACGACGACAAGCACAGGCGCCAGCGGGTGCAGGTTGACGTCCATGTCTCGGCCGTAAGTTCCGCGCGTCTCAGCGTCGAGCCGCTCGTGGAATTGGAAATGCCGGAGATCCGGAAATTCGCCCGGCCCGTCGCGTTGCGCCGCCGCTTCGAGGGCATCGGCGTCAGCACCGGGGGCGTGCTGTTGCTCATCGGCCGCCGCCAAAGCATCTGGCTGTTGCGGTTCGACGAGCGCGAGCAAAGTTTCCGGCTTTCGTCCAAGCCGGCATTGACCAACATTGCCGTCTCGCAACGTTTCGCGCCGATCGATTCGGGCGATGCCAATCGATATTCGCTGGCAGCCGCGACGTTCGCCGACGGCAGCCGGGCCGTGCTCGACGCTCGCGGGCTGTTGCACCTGAAAAGCTCCGATCCCGCACTGCCCGAGTGTACGATCGTGCTCGTCGAAGGCGCCACCTCGGGCTGGGTCTCCGACGGGCGCTGTTGGGGCGCCCGCTACTTCATCGCAAATCGGCCCGCGACCAGCGCGCAGGCGATCTACGCCGAGGTCATTCGCCCGTTCACGGAGCGCCTGCGATGAAGCTCGCGCTCCGTTTAACCTGTCAGCCAACGCCGCCGCGCGAGGCAAGCGCCTACTTCGTGCCGGGCCGCTGCGCCGAAGAATGGCTCGCAGAATTGATTGCCTGGCAAGCGCCGTTGGCCAAGGCGCGGTTGCACGTCATTCCTGTTTCCAGCGGCGAGCGGACGCCTTGCGGCGTGTTCGTGCTGGGCGAGTCGCCGCCGGCGAGTCGCCGTTCGCCGCGGGCGTTGCCTTACCGCGTCGCCGCGGGGCGAATGTACCTGCCAGTCGACGCCGATCTCGATCCCCCTCTCGACGATGCGGAACTCCTGCGGTTGCTGGAATCGGACGACACGGTCTACTTGTGGCGACCGCAAACCGGCCTGGTGGAACTCGCGGCGTCGCGGTCGCTGGCCGTCAGCGATCTGTTGTTGGCGCCGGCGGCGGACGCACAGGCCTGGGATTGCGGCGTCGCCGGCGTGGCGCTCAACGCGCGGTTGTTTTCCATCGAGCCCGAAGCCACGCCCACCGTCGAAAACGTGTTGGAATCGGCCCGCGACGATATCGGCTCGGAACCCCTCGATCTCAAGCAGTTGCCGCCTGCGGCGAACGAACCGCTGGCAGGGATCGGCGGCGTCCTGGGGCGCGGACTGATGCTAGGCCTCGCCGGGGCGCTGTACGGACTGACCCGGCTCGTGCCGCACATGGGCGCCGTTCATAATTGGATCAACAAATTCGAAGATTGGGCCGGAGCGAAACTGAACAAGCTGGCCCAATCGCTCGAGGCTTCGCGACACCGCGAGCTGACCCGGCTGCTCGACTTGCTGCGGTCCAATCCCGACGAAGGCTTGCGTTATGCGTTGCCGATGGGCGGCGGCGATCATCGCGGCCTGGCGCCGCCATCGGCTCGGCTCGGCCGGCGAAACGTGGATTTCAGTCTGAATTGGTTTCGCGGCGGCGGGCCGGCCGACTTCTGGGATTTGCCCGCCCAGTTGCAGCAGCGCCTTTTGACGCGCTACCGCGAGTTGGCCGCTCGCGAGATCGCCTTGGGGCGGCATCGCCGCGCGGCTTATATCTTCGCGACGCTCTTGGGCGACGTGAAGTCGGCGGCGAACACGCTGGCCGACGGCGGCCATTGGCGCGAGGCGGCCGTGCTCTACGAAGAGCGGCTGAAGCAGCCGCACGAGGCCGCCCGCTGCCTGCGCCAAGGCGGGCTGTGGGCAGAAGCCATCGCGCTGTACGAAAAACTGGGCGAGCACGAAACGGTCGGCGATTTGTACCAACAGCTCGACCAGCGAGACGAGGCCGAGCGGGCCTGGCGGCGCGCCGTCGCCGCCTGCGACGCCCGGTTCGATGCGCTGGCGGCGGCCAGCCTGTTGGAGCATAAGATCGGCCGGATCGACGAAGCCTGGCAGCGGCTGCTGGCGGCCTGGCCTCGCTCGCCGCAGGCCGTGTCGTGCATGACCGAGGCGTTCAAGTTGCTCGGCCGCCACGGCTGGCACGATCGCGCCGCGGCGCTGGTCGACGAACTGATTGCCGAACCGGCTTTCCCTCAGCCCGAGGCCGTGGTCGTCGAGCAACTCGCTTCGCAATCGCTTGAGTATCCCGACGCAGCGGTCCGCGAGCACGCCGTCGACCGGACGCGCGTCGCGGCGGCCGAACGATTGGAAAACGTCAAGCTGAGTCAAGATGAAACGCGGCGGATCGCGTTGGCCGTCGGACGGCTGGCGCCGGCAGATCGCTTGCTGGGCCGCGATGCACAGCGGTGGCTAAAACAACGCTTCCAGCCCGCGGCGGCCGAAGTTCTGCGCGGGCGGCCCAAAGCCGTGCTGTCTCAAGAGTTCGAGTTTCACTTGCCCGCGCTCGATTGGAAAACGGCGGTCAGTACGGATGACTCGCTGTACGCGGCCGGGTATCGAGACCGCGAAGTCGTTCTTGTACGAGTGAACTGGCGGTTCGCGCTCGATCCGCGCTTGCCGCGGCGCGTACCGCCGAGCGGCACGATCGTCGACGAGCTGAGTAAACCGGGCTGGCTCGTCGAGCCGAAATTCGTTGGGCGGCCGATTCTGCTGGCGGCCGATCCATACGGCGAGGCGCCGACCTTGGTACACGTGATGGGGCATGCGTCGCTGCCGCCGAGGGTTTTTGCGGCCAACCCGCGATTTCCTGCCGTGCTGATGTTGGCCGGAGGGCATCGAGGGCTTTCGGCCGCCAGCGTCGGTCTGACGTATACCGGACGGGCGACGGTCGATATCGCCGACGTCGCCGCCGATGCCAAGCTGGTTGTGAACGCTTATCTGTCTGCCGACGCGCAACTGTTAGGTCTGTGCTCGCTTGATCTGAGCCCCGCCGCGGCCCAGGCCCTATCTTTTCTTCCGCCCGCGATTTTGACGCGCGAGGAAACGCTTTTCGTTGGACTCGGCCAGGAGTTGCACTCGGTCGAGCGGCGCCATACGGCGCACATCGCCCATTTGCCCGGCGCCATCACGCAGTTGATCGGCTCGGCGCCGCACACGCGGCCTCGCATCGCCGCGGCCATGCAGCAAGGCGGAATGATTTTTTGGGGAGAAAACGCCGCGGCGGATCGAACGCCGTTTGCCTCCGAGATGGTCGAGCCTCGCATCGCGCTCACGCGCCGCGGCTGGCTGGTGGCAGCTTCCAAGGACGAGATCGACGTCTACGCCACCGCGGGCGGAAAGCTGCAGTTGCACGCTCGCACCCGCGGCGACGGAATCGCGCCCCTCGCGGCGCTGGCGACGCACAACGTCAACCAATTCGCCCTGCTGTATCCCAACGGGCGCGTGACGATTTATCAGATTCCTCAGTCATAAATCGGTCGCTCGCTGCGGCCTGAGCCGACAAATCCGCTCGTCCACTCGCGGCGATTTGCCGGCTGGCGGCGGTGCGCCTATCATGGACGGTGGAGAGAGTTGCGTTGCATTCTCGCTCGCCGCAATGCATGAAGAGGTCCGATTACCATGCTGATTTCACGCGACGCCCGCGCGTTCCGACGGCCCCTTGCGACGACAGTCGTGCTCGCGCTGGCGCTGGCAATTGTCGGGCAACGGGCGCTGGCGCAGCGGCCGGGCTTTGCGGCCCGGCGGAAGGCCCCTTCGCTCGAAGGGGGCGTCGGGTGGATCAACACCGACGGGCCGCTCGAAATGAGCAGGTTCCGCGGCAAATTCGTGCTCGTCGACTTCTGGACCTATTGCTGCATCAATTGCATGCACATCCTGCCGGAACTGAAGAAGCTCGAACGCGCCTTTCCCAACAATCTGGTGGTGATCGGCGTTCATTCCGGGAAATTCGAGAGCGAAAAAGACAGCGACAACATTCGCGAGGCCGTGCTGCGCTACAAGATCGAGCATCCGGTGATTAACGACGCCAACTATGCAATCTGGAAACGCTGGGGCATCGACACCTGGCCCAGTTTGCGGCTGATCGACCCGGACGGAAATCTCGTGTTCGGCGTCAACGGCGAAGTCGACGCGGAAACGCTCGAAAGCGAGATCAAGAAGCTGTTGCCCCGCTATCGCCGCCAGAGCGAGCTGAACGAAACGCCGCTGGAATTCAATCGCGAGCAGCGGCAAGCCAAGGAAACGCCGCTTAGCTTTCCCGGCAAGCTGCTGGCCGATGCCGCCAGCGACCGCCTGTTCATCGCCGACAGCAACCATCACCGCATCGTGATTTGCGATCTGGCCGGCAAGCTGCTTGGCGTCGTCGGCAGCGGCGCCCTCGGCCGCGACGATGGCGGTTACGAACAAGCGACATTCAACCAGCCGCAAGGCTTGGCGCTCAAAGACCAGACGCTCTACGTCGCCGATACCGAGAATCACTCGCTGCGCAAGATCGATCTGGCGGCCGGGCGGGTGACGACGATCGCCGGCACGGGCCAGCAGCGCCGCGAGATGCACCCCACGGCCCGGCGCTCGCTGGGCAATCCGCTGCGCACCGCCCTGAGCAGTCCGTGGGATTTGTGCATCCACGGCGACGACCTCTATATCGCGATGGCCGGGACGCACCAGATTTGGCGAATGTCGCTGGACGAGAAGCAGATCGGCGTCCACGCGGGCAACGGCGCCGAGGACATCGTCGACGGCGTGTTGCCTAAGACGTCGTATGCTGGCGGTAGCGTCAGCTTCGCCCAGCCCAGCGGCCTGGCGACCGACGGCCAGCGACTCTACGTCGCCGACAGCGAGGGCAGTTCGATTCGCTCCGTTCCATTCGCGGCAGGCCAGAGTGTGACGACCGTGGTCGGCACGGCCAATCTGCGAGCCAGCCGGCTGTTCACGTTCGGCGACGTCGATGGCCCGGCCGCGCGAGCCCGCTTTCAACATCCGATCGGCCTGGCTTACGACAAAAACCGGCTGTACGTGGCCGACACTTACAACAACAAGCTTCGAGCGATCGACCTGGGGCAGAGCGTGGTGACGACCGTTGCGGGCAGCCGAAAACCGGGCAATGAGGACGAGCCGCCGGCGTTCGACGAACCGGCCGGCGTCAGCGTCGCCGGCAATAAGCTGTACGTCGCCGACACGAATAACCATGCCATCCGCACCATCGACCTGAATGCCGGCGGCCGGGTCGCGACGCTGGCCATCGCCGGGCTCAAGCCGCCGCGGTTGGCGCCGGCGCCGACCAAGCCGGCGTTGCCCGACCCGCGATACGTGCGAGTGAGCGCGAGCGAGGTCAAGCCCGTCGACGGCGAATTGCGATTGGAAGTCAGTTTGGCCCTGCCTGCCGGCTACAGAATGAACGACATGGCGCCCACTCAGTATTGGGTTGAAACCGACGAAGAAACGGGCCTCGTCGAGCCTTCGGCGTTCGATCGTCCGGTGAAAGTGGCGCCGCCCGCGTCCGATTTCAGGATCTCGCTCCCCTTGGCCGAAAACCAGGGCGCCGAGACGCTGAAGATTTGCTTCGTCTATTATTATTGTGAAGCGGGCGACTCGGGCGTTTGCAAGGTCGGCAGCGTCGTCTGGATCGCACCGATCCGAGTCGCCGCGGATGCCGCAGAAGACGCGGTGGCATTGAAACACCGCGCGAATTGAGATTGGAGGCACGGGCGCCCCCGCCCGTCGAAATTGAGATTGGAGGCACGGGCGCCCCCGCCCGTAGATTGGAGGCACGGGCGCCCCCGCCCGTAGTTTGGAGGCACGGGCGCCCCCGCCCGTAGTAGCGCCACGCGGCGACTTGCATGCTTGAATCTTCCGTCCACGTTCTCTATGAATCGGGCCCTTGCTTGGCCGTGCTCAAGCCGGCCGGCTTGGCCACGCAGGCGCCGCCGGGCATCGACAGCTTGGAAGTTCGCATCAAGTCCCTCTTGGCCGAGCGAAACCCGCAGCACGAATCAGTTTATCTGGCCGTGCCGCACCGCCTCGACCGGCCCGTTAGCGGCGCAATGATTTTCGCCACGCGGCGCCGCGCGGCGCACAAAATCTCGCAACAGTTCGAGCATCGCGAAGTGCGGAAGACCTATTGGGCCTGCGTCGAAGGCGAAGTCAGCCCGGCCGCGGGAACTTGGACCGACCACATGCGCAAGGTCTACGGCCATCCGCAGGCCGAGATCGTGCCGGCCGAGCATCCCGAGGCGCGGCGGGCAGTGCTGCACTACCGCACGCTCGGCCGCACCGCTCGCGATTCGTGGCTGGAAATCGAACTGGAGACGGGCCGCACGCACCAAATCCGGCTGCAAGCCGCCTCGCGCGGGCATCCCGTTTTAGGCGACGCCTTTTATGGCGGCGCAATCTCGTTCGGCATTCAGCATGCCGACGAGCGCTTGCGCGGCATCGCCCTGCACGGCCGCAGCCTCGCGTTTCGCGATCCATCGACGAAGGAGATCGTCGAGATCACCGCCCCCTTGCCCGAGGCGTGGGCGGCGTTGAATCTCCCGGAAGTCGAATGAGAGCCAAGCGCGGGAGGGACGGGCGCCCCCGCCCGTCAAGCAAGTGCTGGAGGGACGGGCGCCCCCGCCCGTCAAGCGTTGAACCTGCCGGAAGTCAAATGAGAGCGAACGCCGCCGGATGCCGTCGCACGAGCGTCCTCGCTTGCACGATCCCAGCTTGATTCTCGCCAGCTTTTAATTTCCAGCGGCGAAAGCGGGCGGTTAGAATCGGTGCAGTCCGGCGCACGGCCCTCACCCCAACCCTCTCCCAAAGGGAGAGGGGACGAGCCTGCTTTGCTGTTTCCTGCCCTCCTTCCTAGCGCGATGAGTTTTGCAATGAAACGTTCTCTTCGCTGTCTGCCGGTCCTTGCCGTCGCTTTCTCTCTCAGCTCCGCCGCCGGGGCCGCCGAATTGGCGATTCTCAAGCCGGAAACGTGGGACGAATACGCTCCGCGCGGCAAGGAGGTCGACTGCACCTACGGCGACTTCGTGCTGCGAAACGACCGTATCGTCGCCGTCGTTGCCCAGCCGATCGCCGGCCGCAACGCCAACATGACCGTGCGCAACGTCGGCGGAACTATCATCGACTTGACCCGCGTCGATCGGCAGAACGACCAGCTCAGCGCGTTTTATCCGGGCGGCAAACAGGTCGATTGGCGATCGGTCGAACTCGCCGGCGGCAAAAAGATCGACGACCAGCAGCCGGTGACCCGCGGAAAAACGGTCACGCTCGTCTGCCGTGCCGGAGGGGCCGACGACAAGCCGGCCGCCGAAGTGCGCTACACGTTGACCGACGGCTGGGATTGGATCCAAATCGAAACCAACTACTCAAGCGGCGGCCAGAAGCCGCTGGAATTGACGCTCGCCGACGAGATGCGGGCCGATGGCAGTTTCGAGAAATCGCCCGGCGCCAAGGCGCCGCTGTTCTGGGCTTGCGACAAGTGGTGGAATCAGGCCTACGGCCTGGTCGCCGACGGGCTTTCGTTCGAGGCGAAATCCGACGCCCGCAATTCGACGATCCGGTTGCTCGACGGCGACAAGTCGAGCGTCACGCTCGCCGCCGGCGAGAGCAAGCGCATCGTGCGCCGCTTGTTCCCCGCGGCGACGCTGCTGGAAGTACGAGCCATCGCCGCGCGATTGGCCGGCGTCGAGCAGCGGGCCGTCGTGTTGGACGTACGAGACGCGGCTGGCCACGCGCTGGCCGGCGTCGACGTTGCGGTGAGCCAGGGCGACGCGCCCTATGCCAACGGCCGCACCGATGCCGGAGGCCGGCTGCGGTTCGAACTCCCCGCGGGCAAGTTTACGGCGACCGTCTCGTCGCAGGCCCACGGCTCGGAGACCATCGAGCTGACCGACCAGCCGCACAAGGTCGTACTGCCCGAAGCGGGCTACGTCGTCGCCAAGATCGCGGGCGAGCAAGGCGGGCCGATTCCTTGCAAGGTGCAATTCCTCGGCCGCGGCGAAACGGCCAATCCCGACTTCGGCCACCAGAGCGGCGAGTGGGCCGTTCACGACGTCTATTACAGCGAGAATGGCCGCTTTCGCCAGTCCTTGGCGCCGGGCAAGTACCAGGCGATCGTCAGCCACGGAACCGAACACGACGCCGTGTTCACCGAATTGGAAGTCAAACGCGGCGCCGAGACGCCGCTCGAAGCGATCCTGGTCCGTAGCGTGCAGACGCCCGGCTGGATCAGCGCCGATTTCCACAGCCATTCGAGCCCCTCGGGCGACAACACGTCGAGCCAACTGGGCCGCGTGCTGAATTTGCTCTGCGAGCACGTCGAGTTCGCCCCTTGCACCGAGCACAACCGGCTGTCGACTTATGTTCCGCATCTCAAGCGGCTGGGCGTCGAACGCTTGATGGCCACGTGCACCGGGATTGAGTTGACCGACAGCGCCGGCGACGTGAACCATCACAACGCCTTTCCGCTGGAGCTCAAGCCGCGGACGCAAGACAACGGGGCGCCGCTGACCGACGCCGACATGGAATTGAAAATCGAGCGGCTGGCGCTATGGGACGACAACAGCGAGAAGCTGGTGCAGCAGAACCACCCAGACATCGGCCACTTGTTCTTCGACAAGGACGGCGATGGCCGGCCCGATGGCGGCTTCAGCAAGGCGTTTGGGTTCATGGACGTGATCGAGGTCCATCCGCCGCGGGGCATCTTTCAGCCTGCCGTTAGCAGCTCGGGCGGCAAGAGCCGCAACAACACGATTTTCAACTGGTTGCAACTGTTGAACCAGGGCTACCGCATTCCCGGCGTGGTCAACACCGACGCCCACTACAACTATCACGGCTCGGGCTTTTTGCGGCTCTACCTGGAAAGCTCGACCGACGACCCGGCCCAGGTGAACACGCTCGAGATGGTTCACGCTGCCGAGCACGGCCACATGATCATGACCAGCGGACCCTACCTGGAAGTGTTGCTCGCGGCGGACAAAGCCGGCGATCACAGTCGCGGCACGGCAGGCGACGACGTGTCGGCGCCCGGCGGCAAGGCGAAACTGCGGGTTCGGGTGCAGTGCCCCAACTGGTTCGACATCGACCGGGTGCAGGTGTTCGTCAACGGCCGGGCGGAGGAGTCGATGAACTTCACCCGTGAGAAAACGCCCGAGCGGTTCGCAGGCGGCACGGTCAAGTTCGACCAGGAACTTGCATTGACGCTGGACGGCGATGCACACATCATCGTCGCGGCGGCGGCCGAGAAATCGACGCTGGGCCCGGTGATGGGCCCCGACCATGCCAAGGACATGCCAATCGCCGTCTCGAACCCGATCTACGTCGACGTCGACGGCGGCGGGTTCAAGGCCAATGGCGACACGCTTGGCGCCCCGTTGCCTATGATGGCCGGCAAAGCCCGCCCCGATTCGCCGTCGAACGAAAAGTAGGGCAGGCATTCCTGCCTGCCATGTACGGTAGGGCAGGCTCCTGCCTGCCTCTCATTTCTGCCTCTGGGCAGGCAAGAATGCCTGCCCTACTGGTCAAGGGCCGCGGCGCCGTGGCACTTCGTCGGCGCTAGCCGACGTAGGCATGCACGCAACCAGCGGGAAGACATGCTGACCCGCTTGCTGCGCAAACGTGAAAGCATGCCACCCAAATGCAAGCGTCACGCGATGCGATTGTCGCTAGCCCTTTCGGGCGAGGGAGCCCGGACCTCCTTTCGGGCGAGGGCGCCCGGACCTCCATCGGGCGAGGGCGCCCGGACCTCCTTTCGGGCGAGGGCGCCCGGGCCTCCTTTCGGGCGAGGGCGCCCGGACCTGCTGTCGGGCGAGGGCGCCCGGGCCTCCATGAGAAGGGTGCCACGCGGCGATCAACTGAACAGGCCGCTGATAATCTGTCCGCCGTCGACGATCGCCAGCGGCCGCCCGCTGGGCGAAGTCAGCTCGGTCGTGGGGTCGAGGCCGATCGCGCGGCACATCGTCTGAAACAGGTCTTCGACGCTGACCGGCTCGGCGGCGACGTCCATGCCGTCGGAAGTCGTTTTGCCGATCATGCGACCGCCGCGGATGCCGGCGCCGGCCAACAGCACGCTGAAGGTCTTGGGCCAATGGTCGCGGCCCGCCCGCGGGTTCACCTTCGGCGTGCGGCCGAACTCGCCCATCACGACGACCAGGTTGCGTTCGAGCAGCCCGCGCTGGCGCAGGTCGTTCGACAAGGCGTCGAGCCCCTGGTCGACCTCGGCGGCGAGCTTCCCGACCGACTTGAACACTTCCGTGTGATTGTCCCAACCGCCGCGCTGCACTTCGACGAACGGCACGCCCGCCTCGACCAGCCGCCGGGCGACCAGCAGCCCCTGGCCGAAGCTCGATTTGCCGTAGGCGTCGCGCATCTTGGCCGGCTCGTCTTCGAGCTGAAACGCCTTCAGCTTCGGCGAGAGCATCATCCGCGCGCCTTGGGCGTACAGGCCCTGCTGCTCGTCGACGAGTTGCTTGGCGCCGGCCGCTGCGAAGCCTGAGTTCTGCTCCTTCAATTGCTCCAGTCGCCGCTTCAATTGCTCCGGCTGAACCGCGGCGGCGACGTTGTCCGGCAGCGTCCCGGGGCGATTGACAATGAACGGCTGCGAATGGACGCCCAAGAATCCCGAGCCGATGGTCTGCCCCACGCTGACGAAGTTGGGCAGTTCGGCCTGGCGATCGCCCAACTGCTCGGCCACGACCGAGCCGATGTTGGGAAACTTCAGCGCGCCGGTCGGGCGTCGCCCGGTGTGCAATTGGTAGGTGGCCCGTTCGTGGCTGCCCTCCTTGTTGGTCATCGAACGAATCGCGGCCCAGTTCTTGAAGCCTTGGGCGATCTTGGGCCAATACTCGGCGATCTGTACGCCGGAGACGGCCGTGCTGATGGCCTTGGTCGCGCCGCCGTTGGGCGCGCCGGGCTTGGGATCCCAGGTTTCCATCTGGCTCGGACCGCCCCCCAGCCAGACCAGAATGCACGAGCGGCCTTGCTGCTTCAGTTCGCCGGCGTGCAGGCTAATCTGCCCGACCAGGCCGGAGCCCGCCAACGCCGCGCCGCTGAACTGCAAGAACGAACGTCGCGAGACGCCGCCGTCGGCGCCGACGCGCAAGTGCAGGCACGATTCGTTGCGGAAAGTATTCATCACGACCGTCTCGATGGATGTTCTGGTTTCGAATCAGTAGGGCAGACATTCTTGTCTGCCTTGTGCTCTTGTCTGCCTTGTGCTTTGGCAGGCAGGAATGCCTGCCCTACTCGACATATTCCGCAGGCAGGAATGCCTGCCCTTTCTCGCAACGATCGCCCTACCTCCGCGATATGAACTCGGTCGAATTCACCAGCACCCAAACCAGATCGGCGGTCGCCTCCGTGCGATTGGCGACCGTTTTCAGGTATTCCTGCGAGCGGCGCTGTTCGGCCGCGGTCGGCTTGCGCGAGAGCAGGTCGAGATACAGCTCTTCGACCAGTTTGTCGTTCGAGGAAATCTTGACTAGCCGCTGCGTCAGCGGACCGCTTTTGATCGCCGCTTGCAACGCAGGGTTGTTCATCAAAAACAGCGACTGCTGGATCGAGCCCTCGACGTCGGCCAGCGGAATCGACGGGTCGACGACGAAGATGTGCTCGGCCTGCTCGGCAAATTTGTCGTTGCCGACGATGCGCCGTAGCGACTGTGCCACCTGGTCGGGCCGCAGCCGTGAAGCTCGCACCGCCGTGAACAGTTCCCCCGAGGATTTCAGCTCGCGGATTTGCCGTTGATAAAGTCGCGTGTTCATGATCAGCCGAAACGGCCAGCGAGGGTCGAACTGCTGGTTGCGGAACATGTAGGCCATGCGATTGACGATCAGCTTGTGCGTCACGTCTCCGTCGGGGCCGAGGCTATCGACGGCGTAAAACCCGTCGCCGACGAGCTCGCTCCAGATACGGTTCACGTAAGCCCTGGCGAACCAGTAGTTGTTCGGGTTGTAGACGAGAAAGGCGGCCACGGCCACGCGTCGGGCGTCGGCCTTGATGTTCGGCGGCGGCGTTTCCCCCAGCAGGAACCGGGCCGGCATCTCGGTCTTGTTTTCGGGCTGCCCGAGGTCGGGCATGTAGTATTTGCCCGGCGAGAAAAAGGCCGCCAACTCGTGAAACTGCTCGCGCTTCCAGCGGTCGAACGGATGATGGTGGCACTCGGCGCACTGAATGCTGACGCCCATGAACACGCGTGCCGTTTCCGAGGCCAGCAGCGTCGGCTTGTTTTCGCAGGCCAGAATGAAGTTGTCCGGCCCGACCTCTTTCTTCTTGCCGTCGGCCGCCAGAATCCGAGCCGTGATCTGGTCCCAGCCGGCGTGCTGCTTGAACATGCCGGCCAGCCAGTCTTCGAAGGCGGCGTAGTCGAGCCGGTTGGCCGGGACCGAGGAGTTATAGAACATCACTGTCCGCCAGAAGCGCGCCCAACGACGGGCGAACTCGTCGGTCTCCAGCAGCCCCTCGATGAGCTTGGCCCGCTTGTCCTTGGCCTTGTCGGCGACGAAGGCCAGCACCTGCTTGGCTTCCGGCGGGCGGCCGGTCAGGTCGAACGTAGCCCGCCGCAAGAAGGCGGCGTCGTCGGCCAGGGGAGCGTAGCGTCCCTCGGGCAGTTTCTTCTCCAACTCCAGCGCCCTGTCCACGTCTTTCGAGACGAGCGTGCCGGAGTGCTTGATCGTCTTCCAGGGGCCGCGCTGCCGGAAGTATTCGAGCGCCTTGAGCTTAGCCTCGGGCGTCGACATATCGGGCAGCTTGGGGCCGGCCGCCTCGACGATGGCCGGGCGCCATGCCGCCGCGAGCAGTACGATCAGCCCGATCCACGACGCGTTCGCACGCTGCACGAGCTGCCCAGTGAGTGGGCGATGTTTCATCATTCGCCGAAGAAATGCGTTAAACGAAAGGCTGGCAAACCGATTCGAAACCGCTTGAAACGGTCTTGTTTGGTTATAACATCGGCGGGCGTTCGGAGTAAAACAATATCGGGCGGAATCGCGGGCCCTGACTTACTTTTCCAACGGGTGCAACTCCAGCTTGCGGAAATAGATTTCCGCCAACTCGGTCTGCACGATGATCTTGCCGGCCGAGGGAACGGCGTCGGAACACTCGTTCACCAACACGCCGTTGAGCAGGACTTGGATCCGATTGCCGTCGCAGATCACTTCCATGCGGTTCCACTCGCCGTCGGGTTTTTCGACCTCTTGCGGGCCGCGGAAGCCGATGGCATCCTTCCAGTCCGCGTCGCGGCCGTACCAGTTGACGCGGCCCCGGCTGAAGGTCATCCGCTCGGCGCCTTTCTTCCAGACCGTTTCGCCGTCGCGGTCCTTCGTCACCTCCGCCGTAATGCTCAGCTTCGCCGGCGAACCGTCGGGGTTGTTGCCGGCCACCAGCACGAAATCGCCGCAGCCGCCCTCGATGATTTGCGCTTCGATCGACGTCATCCACGTGCCGCCGTAGCCGCCGTCGGGCCCGGTGCAGTGGACGAGAATGCCCGAGTCTTTCGCCGCCTTGGTGCGCGAGCCCCAGGTGCGCTCGCCCCACTTCCATTCGGCCACCAGCCGGTAATCGCGATATTCGTTCTTCGTCGTGATGCAGCCCAAGCCATCGCCCGAGATGTGAATCAGCCCGTCGTGAACCGTGAACACCTTTCGCGGATCTTCGTACTTCGTGTCCTTGAGGAACGTGTACCAGCCCGACAAGTCGCGTCCGTTGAACAATTCGATCACGGCGCCCTGGGGACTTGTTGGGGCTTGGGCGGGCTCTGCGGCGCGAGCTTCGGAAAATACGCAGGCAGCCAGTGCGGACCCAATGACAAGCGAACGCAACATGAGAGACGGTCTCCGAGGCGGGGAATTGGCGGGAGCGACCTGACATTTAGCGTACTTCGTCGAGAGGCGGCCCGCCAGAGGGGCAGTTCGGCTTTGACTCGCGGCGGAAATTCTGCGATTCTCTGTCGCCAAAAAGCGGGCTGGATGCTCGCGGCAGGCGGTCGATTCGGCCCTTGGACCGTCGCAGCGCGATTGGCGCCAACAAGGATGTTCAACCGATGTCGATTTCCGCCTCGCCGCTACGCAAGTTGTCGTCGCACGCGATTCAAGTCGAAGCCAATTCGCAATCTTCGCCGAAAGCGACCCGGCCGCGAGCGATGCTGGCGAGCCTGGCCGCCTACGCCTTGACCGCGGCGGCGTCGTTCGCCCTGGCGGCGCGGGTGCTGAAACTCTGGCATGCCGACTTGTCGGTCCCGCTGAACGACTATCGCGACGCTCTGCTGCACCAACTTTGGACGAAAAGCGTCATCGAGCACGGCTGGTATTTGACGAACCCCAGCCTGGGAGCGCCGGGGGCGCTCGAAATGCACGATTATCCGCTGGCCGAGAGCTTGCACTTCTTCGCGCTCAAGCTGCTCGGCCTGGCGGCGCCGAATTTCCCAGCGGCGTTCAATCTATACTTCCTGCTCGGCTTCCCGCTGGCCGCGCTGACGTGCCTGTTTGCCCTGCGCCGCTTCCGGGTTTCTACCCCGAGCGCAATCGCGGCCAGCGTGTTGTTCAGTTGCCTGCACTATCACTTCTTTCGCGGCGAAGAGCATTTGTTCCTGGCCTCTTATTACCTCGTGCCGCTCTCGGTGATGGTCGCGCTGTGGGTTTATCTGGGCCGGCTGGCCTTTCCCTTCACGAACGTAGCGAGCGGGCAGTCGCAAGACGAACGCGCTGCCGGCCAGCGGCGGTTCTGGGCCAGCGCGGCGGTCGCCATGTTGCAAGCCTCGGCGGGCGTCTATTACGCCTTTTTCGCCTGTTATCTGCTGGTCGCGTCCGGCGCCTGCGCCGCACTCGTGGAACGAAGGCTGCGACCGTTGGCCTTCGCGGGCGCATTGGCCGCCTTGACCATGTTCGGCGGCTTGGCCAACATGGCGCCGAATCTGCTCTATCGATTCCAGCGCGGCGCCAACCCCGAGGTCGCGCAGCGAAATCTGAACGACGCCGAAATCCACAGCCTGAAGATCGGCCAGATGCTGCTGCCCGTCCCCCAACACCGGCTGAAAAAATGGGCCGGCGCCCGGCAAAAGTACGACGCCCTGCCGCTTTCGGAGGGAGAGAAGCAAGGCTGCGCGCTGGGCGTGATCGGCTCGGCGGGCTTTTTGCTGTTGCTCGGCGCATTGGCGCTGCCTCGAACCGTGTCCGCCCAAGGACGACTGGTGCATGGCCTGGCCTTGCTGAACATCTCCGCGGTGCTGCTGGCAGTGAACGGCGGGTTCGGCACGTTGATTGCGCTGTTGGTCAGCCCGCAATTTCGCGGCTACAACCGGATCAGCATCTATCTCGCCCTGTTCGCCTTGTTCGCCGCGGCGCTCGCGTTCGATCGCGTGCTGGCCTGGGCGGCCGACGCCGGGCGCCGCCGCTGGCCGCTCTATGCGGCGCTGGCGGGCATGGTCGTGTTGGGAGTGATCGATCAAGCGGGGCGCGGGCGCGTTCCCGACTATGCAAGTTTGAAAGCCCGGTTCACGAACGACGCAGAGTTTGTCGCCGCCGTCGAAGCGCAGCTAGCGCCGGGCGACATGGTGTTTCAGTTGCCGTACTTTCCGTTTCCCGAACATCCGCCCGTGCTGGGCGTCGAATGTTACGACCTGGCGCGTCCGTACCTGCACTCGCGCCAGTTGCGCTGGAGCTATGGCGCGATGAAAGGCCGCGACGCCGATCTTTGGCAGCGCGACGTGCAAGCCCAACCGACCGCCGAGTTGATCGAGGCCCTGGCAGAAAAAGGCTTTCGCGGCATCTACATCGACCGCCGCGGCTACGCCGATCGGGCCGCCATGCTGGAAGCGGAACTCGCATCGCTTCTCGGCGCCGCGCCGACCGTCAGCGGCGATGAGCAGATGTCGTTTTACAGACTTGGAAAATCGTCGAGGTAGGAATTCCACATCTTCGACATTCGCCGTTGACGCCCGTTATTTCAGGCTCACGCGGAGACGCGGAGCCGCAGAGAACGCCTCCTTCCAACTCTCTCCGCGGCTCCGCGCCTCCGCGTGAGTCCTTGCTCGAATGTTCGGCTGAAGCTCCTATTTCTGCGGCAGGTTTTCGATCCACTCCTTTAGCAATTTCACGCCCGCCTCGTCGACGACCGACGTGGCCAGCGGCGGCATTTGGCCGCGGCCGCGCAGCGCAAGCCGTTTGAGCAGCACCGACTTGTCCGGCGCGCCGGGAGCCACGAGCAACGCGCCTGCGACGCCGAACTTGTCGTGCAACGGCGCGACTCCGATGACGTTGGTTTTCTCGCGTTGGGTCGCGAACGCCAGTTCCAGCGCCGCATTGCCGCCGCCCGCGGCCACGTGACACTGCGCACAGTTCGCGTGCAGATAGGAGCGCACGCGCGGCTCCAACTCGGCCGTTTCGTCGTAAGGATTCGGCAACGCGGGGTATTTGTCTGCCGTTTGCGGCAAGCGCCCGGGCTTGCCGTCAGGACCGGCGGGCAAGCGAAAGGCGCCGAGATGCTCCAGCGTGCTTAGCTGATTGGCGCGCACCGCGCCGTAGTCGTGCTGTTTGTTCATTTGCAAAGTATTCAAGCCCAGCACGAAGCCGGCCGCCCGGCTATGACAGACCATGCACTCCGCGCGGCTGGGAAAGCGCCATGCCTGTTCGCGCCGGCCGCGGGGCGAGCCAGGATCGCGGACCGAGAACGTGCGGTCCGCTCCCGCCGCTTCCACCAACGCCGCGTCGGTCTGCTCTTCGTTCCAGCGGTACGTATAGCCGACCCATTCGTTCTGCTGAATCACCAGCAGTCGCGTTTCGATGCGTTGTTGCATTTCCGCGTCGCCCTGGCCCAAATCGAGCGAGAAGGTTTTCACCAGCACCGCCCCTTCCGGGAGCTTCCAGGCGCCGTCGGCCGTGAATTCGATCTGCGACATGCCCGGCAGCGCGATGAACCGTTCCTTGGCGGCGCCATCCGACCAGAGGGGCGAATTGACCGAGTAGGGAACGAGCGCTGGATCGGGCGTGTGGTTCGCCGTCGAAACGAACAAGCCCGTCTCGCTCAGCCGCCGCGGAAATGGCGGCTGCGGCGGTTCGGGCGCCGGACGTTCGAGCGTGTAGAGCGGCCCGGCGTAATCGACGAAGTAGATTTCGCCCGCCGCATCGGCGCCGAAACCCAGAATCTGATAGGGCGTGTCGGCGATCTCGTGATGAAACGTGATCTTCGAGCCGTCGTACCGCGCCGCCCAGATTTTGCCGGTCGCGTAATCGCCGTAAATGTAAGCTCCGCGCAGTTCGGGAAACTTCGAGCCCAGATACGTCGCGCCGCCGGTGATCGAACGAGCTTCGGAGTGCGGATGGACGATCGCCGGCTTGACGAACGGATGCGGCCCGCGCGTCCGTTCCAGATAAAAGGAATGGCCCCCCTCGACGACGCTCCAACCAAAATTGTCGCCGCGGCGGACGATCTCGACCATCTCCCACTGGTCTTGCCCGATGTCGCCGCACCACAGGTTCCCCTGCGGATCGAAATGAATCCGCCAGGGATTGCGAAAGCCGTAGGCCCACAACTCCCCGCGGGCGCCGGCGACGTCGAGAAAAGGATTGTCTTTCGGGATGGCGTAAGCCATGCCGGGCGCCGGATGATCGACGTCGATCCGCAACATTCCCGAGACGAGATCGCTGATTTTTTGCCCGGTGAGGTTCGTATCGGAATCACTCGTTCCATCGCCCGCCGAAATGTAGAGCAGACGATCCGGCCCGAAGGCCAGATCGCCGCCGTTATGGCCGTTCGACGCCCACTCGATGACGATCTGCTCGCTCGCCGGGTCGCACGCACGCGGGCCGTCGCGCGACACGACGAACCGCGAGATGCGGTTGAGCTTGTGCTCGGCGGCGGAATTCGGGCCGTTGCTGAACACGTAGACGAAGCGGTTCTCGGCGTAATTCGGATGGAACGTCATGCCGTACGTATCGCGATCTTCGAGCGACAGAAACGCCGCCGTTTGCTCGGCGGCCGGATCGTTGGCGAACGCGAGAAGCTTGCCATGCTGTTCGACGACCAGCAGTCGCTCTTGCTGGCCTTTCGCGGCGCCCGGCTCGGCGATGATATACAGCGGGTTGGCGAACGTGAGCTTCGCAAACGCCCGCACGGCGCGCAGCGGCGGCGGGGGGTCGGGCGAGCCGACGACGCGCGAGGCGTTCCAAGCCGCCCGCTTTTCCAGTCCGTAAGGCGCCGACGGCTTTTGCTCGTCGGCAAGCGCCGATTGCCGCAACGTTGCCAGCAGCACAGCGGCGAACAACAGTCGAGAGACGGCGCTCGATCGGCCTATCTGGAAATCCAAGGCAGCTTCTCCTCGCGTACGGTTTGCAAATCGGCGCTTCCGGCGCCGCTCCAAGTTTCCGCCAGCGGCGCCGCGGCGTCAACTTCGAACGAGCCGCAAGATCGCGGCAGGGGCGTAAGAATGGGTTCGCTGCCGGTTCTGTAGGGAACGCCTTCCGTGGCGTTCCGGGAAGCGCAAATCGACGCGATTTTTGAGTTCACGGCACGCCACAGAGGGCGTGCCCTACAGGCTTTGCCAGGCATCCGGTGGAAGCGCGGGTTGGACAGCACCATTCCACCACGCGTCATCACCTTCGAGTTCGACGGACACCTTGTCTCCGTCCTCAAGGTGTAGATGATCGCGTAGGCGTACAGTGCACATTAGTTCGAGTCGAGTTGCGCCCGGAGCAGTTCCCTGTTCGTGCGTCTCCGGCCTCATGACGAGGGCCCGCAGGCCGCCTATGCGGCAGCGCTGAAGCTTTATTCCCTCGATCTTGTCGTACTCCTCCTTCGAAATCGTCGCATTAGCAGTGACGAAGTAACAACCTTCAATTCGGACATTCAGCGTGCCATCAACCAAGTCACTGAGACCAGTGCGCTCTTCGATTAGGTGCTTGACGTGATGAAGATTCGGCGAGGCAACCCCTGAACCCTTTTCAACGATCCCGTCGAGAGTCTTCATGCGGCTATCGGTGATGCCCAACGATCGAGTTCAGCCGCCGCCGAAGGCGGTCGGGTGGACCGACTTGTTATCCGGGCTCTCCCTCTTGAAGGTGGCTGTCTTTTTGCTTGGCCTGCGCCGCCAGGGAATCGTAGGCCGCTTTCACCGACGCGTACAGATCCTTTGCTGCCAGATGCGCCTCGCGCCAGTCGACGTCGTAGCCAAGCCAATTCAAACCGTCCTCGCCTCCCGACCAGACCTGGAGTTCGCGGCGAGATGTAGGTGTGTGTCGGAGGTTGGAATCTATGGCGTAGTCTTGCAAGTGCTCGAATACATCGCGCAGGCGCTTGAGCCAAGGCAGTTTCGCGTCAAAGGTCTCAATGGCGCGGCGAACAGGGTCCCATTGCTGCGGTGCGCTCTCAACCGTGGTGGCGATCTGGCGGAGTCGTTGCAACGCAATCGCCCAGAAGTGGACGTCCGCCTCATTGAAGCCTTGTATGCCAAAAGGATGGAATGGTTGGTCCTGCGGCCGTGGATTAACGATTCGATCATTTTGGAGCGAAACAGCGAACATCCAATCGTTGGCCATCGACTTCGCCCGTTCCACGACAGCGGCGTCACTGAGGTCAGCCGATTTGGTTCGGTTCTTGCCCATTCCTTCTACCTCCGGCTCAAGTCTGGCGAACTTGTTTCTAGGAATTTTCTGCGTATCACCTGTAGGCCGCAGGTGTGCGGCCTAGCTTGCAGGCGGTGGATTGTGGCAATTCGCATCCTATCAATCGGTGGTCTCATTGTCACGCTCTTGTCCGGCGTGATAGGCCGTTTCTGCCTGGCGCTTATCGGGGCCGGCGAGCCAGCCCGTCGGCCGGGCTGCGGAAACCGCGTCCGCCTTCGTTGTTCTACACATCTTTTCGCCTCCGCGGGGCTTGCCCCCGCGGAAAGCCGATTGAATGGCTAGGACAGCCGCCTCACATCGGTGGTCGCCGCCTTCAACGTCCGGCATCGCCGGACGTTGAAGGCGGCGACGCCAAGGATCTTGGCGGCCGGGCTAGCTGCCAATCAATGCTCGACGGGGGCGAGCCCCGTCGTGGCAATCCATTTTTCAACTTGTGTAGAACAACGAGGCGACCGCCCCGGTTCGAAACGCGCGTGTCGCCGTCTGCACGCGCTGCCAAGCGATAAAATCATCATCGGCCGACGCGCGTTCCCGGCCGCCTCTGCGGCGTCGAAGGAAGCTCAATAAGTCGGCTCCTCAGCGGAATCCGTGGGTGGTTCCGGCTGCCGAGCAAATGCAGGCGTGCGTGTTTTCAGGCATTTCCGGGCAAATAAATGCACGCTGCAATGCGCGGACGAGATCATTCGCGATAGAACGGCCTTTGCCGGATGCTCGCCGGGGGAGGAAAAGGTGTCAGGAACCGATTTGCTTATTGGTTCCTGACACCTTTTCTCGCACGAGCCGCTACGTCTCGTCGTTCGGCGGCCAGGACGAAAGGGCGAACTCGTCATCAACGTGCCGTAGGCAAGTAGGTTATGCTTCAGCATATCCTCGCTCCGTGCGTCAGGTGCATCGCGTTTCCAGTCGAAGCCGCGGTGGGAAAAGGCGCCAGAGCGCAGGCCGGTTGAGGCGTGCGAAAGGATATGCTGAAGCATAACATACGGAACTGATTTTCCCCGACTTTCGCCGCCGTTTTGGCTTTTTGGCCATACGGCAGTTTCAGGACGGGCTAGAAGGATACTCCTTTGTCGAACCACAGCGAGTCGAAACTCCGGAGATTCCCATCCACATTGCTGAACCAGACATAAAGCGTTCCATCGTTGTGGTCGTAGCGCCACGTCACATACGGCCCCGGCGGCATCGAGGCCGGTCTGCCCGGACCGATCTGCACATCGCGGTTGAGCGTCGCTGTTGGCGTCCCAATCCGCTCTATGAGCTCGACCGTGTCGAACCCAGCCCAGGTTCGCTCCTCGATCATCTTGCCTTGCGTTCTTAGTCTGTTTGGCATGTGTTGTGGCTCCAGTGCGACAACTGCGATTATCACGGCGATGGCGACACAAATGGAGGCAATAAGCCATGCCGCCAGTTTCTTACCTTTCGTACTTAGCATCAGTGTATCAATCTAGCAACGCATGCTCAATGAGTCGACACAGCGGCAACGCATATTGGACAGGTCAATACGGGGGGAGGAAAAGGAGGAAAAGGTGTCAGGAACGAATGGCACTGCCGCTTGGCGGGCTTGAGTTTACGGCGGCGGGCGGTCAGCGGGCGACGCGCGGCCAGGAGGCGACGCGCGTCCGTCCTGGCGCGATGGCTCTCGCGCGCAGCGCGAGCGCATCC